>JAQULY010000177.1 GCA_028718445.1 Kiritimatiellia bacterium | reverse complement strand
GTGCCGAGATTGACAGTCAGCAGTTCGCCCGCGTGCGCGGCGAGGCGATCGAGCGCCGCCAGGTGTCCGAGTGCCAGATCCACCACGTGGATGTAGTCGCGCACGCCGGTGCCGTCAGGCGTATGGTAGTCGTTGCCGAAGACACGCAAACGCGCCAGTTTGCCGGCCGCCACCTGCGATACGAAAGGCAGCAAGTTGTTCGGCAGCCCGGCAGGATCCTCGCCAATACGTCCGCTGATGTGCGCGCCCACCGGGTTGAAGTAACGCAGTATGGCGATGCTCCAGCCTGAATCCGCCGCGTACAAGTCGCGCAGCATATCCTCGATCATGAGCTTGGTGCGTCCGTAGGGGTTGGTGGCGCTCAGCGGGAAATCTTCGCGCACCGGCACCTTGTCCGGCACGCCATAGACCGTGGCGGAGGAACTGAACACCAGACGCGTGACCTTGTGCGCCCGCATGGAATCCAGCAGTTCCAGCGTCCCGGTCAGATTGTTGCGGTAGTATTCGAGGGGCTTCGACACCGACTCGCCGACGGCCTTGAGTCCGGCGAAGTGGATGACGGCGTCAACGGGGCGAGTGGCCATGACCGCGTCAAGCGCCGGGCGGTCCACCAGATCCACCCTGTGAAAAACCGGCGCGCGCCCGGCCAGCTCGGCCACACGCCGCAGCGCCTCAGGTTTGCTGTTGACCAGATTGTCGACAACGGTGATGTCATGTCCGCGGGTCAACAACTCAACCACGGTATGACTGCCGATATAGCCGGCGCCGCCGGTCACCAGAATGTGCATGCTTGCGGGCTCCTTGTTCTCGGTAAGCAGGACGGAAGAATACACCAACGCCCGGCGGAATGGGAGCCGGGATCATCGCAATTCCCTTTTAGAACGTCAGGCCGGCTGGTATAAGCAGAAGGCCAGGTGGCACCGCGCGGCGGAGCTGGCGGCGATGCGACCCGTGTACCCGGCTACCGAATGCAACTGAGAAATGGCGGACACATGACCTCAAAGACATCCACGAGCTCGAACCCGGTCCGGTTGAGTAGCGACTGCTGGCGCATCGCCGATACCTGCAACGTTTACGTGCTGCAAAGGGGCGAACGGGCCATCGCCGTGGATTTCGGCTCCGGCCGCTGGCTGGCGCGGTTGCCCGCAATGGGAATCCGTCACCTGGATCATGTCTTCCTGACGCACCACCATACGGATCAATGTCGCGGACTGCTCGCACGGAAATCCTGGCCGTTCGTGATTCATGCGCCTGCCGGCGAGCGGGAGTTTCTCTCTGCCGAGGGCGTCAAACCCCTTAACGCGGCACCGCCCGGCGGTTGCCCGCCGAGTTACGATCGCCTGCGTTATGGTGGGCTTGGGGGCGTCTGCTATGACATGGCGGGGTTCTCGGACCAATTCTGGGGATCCGAGCGCATCCGCTTCCTCCATACCCCGGGCCACGGGCGCCATGCCTGCACGGTCGTAGCCGACAGCCAGGACGGTCGTCAGTTGGCATTCTGCGGTGATGCCGTGCATGCGCATGCCACGATCTGGCAACCTTACCACCTGGAATGGGATCACTGGACCGGCGAAGGTGCCCTGGCTGCCTGGGAGGGCGTGCAGCGCCTGTCTGGCATCAAGGTTGACCTGCTGTGTCCTTCACACGGCCCCGCGATCGCGACGAATCCCGCTTCGACACTCCGCCTGACGGCGCGGCGGTTGATGGCGCTATATCTGGTCAAGGGGCAGATCAGCGCGGGTGAGCGCGATCGGTATATCAAACCGGAAGTACTCACGGCCGGAGTGCGGCGCATCCTGCCGCATCTCTTTCAGTTTGGGAGCAACGGTTACCTGCTGCTCTCGGATGCCGGAACGGCCTTCGTGATTGACCCGTTCCTGGACGACATGCCGGCCCTGGATGAGCTGATGCGGCGGCTACCGGGTGTGCGCATCCTTGCGACCGCCGCAACGCACTATCACTGGGATCACCTCGACGCCGCGCCGCTGTTGCGCAAGCGCCACGGCGCCAGGTTCTGGCTGCATCCCAGCCTGGCAGAGGCCCTGAGTTGCCGCCACTGGCGACCGTGGCTGAAGCCGATCCCAATCATTCCCGATTGCCTCTGGCCCGATCAGGGGACGTGGAAATGGGAAGACTACGCCTTCCGGATTGCGCACTGGCCCGGGCAGACCTGGTGGCACTGCGTGTTCATGACGGAAGTGGATGGGCGACGAGTCATGTTCGGCGGCGACTCGTTCCAGCCGCCTTCGCGCTGGAACGGCACAGGCGGGTTCTGCGCGGCTAACGGCAGCCGCTTTGGCGCCAGAGGCTTCGCCGGCAGCGCCCGGCTGGCAATACGCTGGCGGCCGGACATCCTGGCCTGCGGGCATGCCACCTATTGCCGTTTTTCGTCGTCCCGTTTCCGCAAGATCGAGCGCTGGGCCGCGCGGGCGGAAGCCGCGCTCAAGGCGCTCTGCCCGGACGGGGACCTGCGGCGGCACTACTACGCCGCCACGGAGTTCAGCGACTGGCCGCAGGCACGGAGCAGGTAAGTGCTTGCCACATAGCGGCTTAACCGCTATCAATACTGCCGTTCGCTCACAATGGTCTGGGAGAATGCTGCATGAAGTCGAAGTCACTGCTGGGGTTTGGGTGTGTGTTGATGCTGACCACTGGCGCGTTACGGTCGCAGGCGGCCGGGTTCGCGCTCTATGAGACCAGTGCGCGCGGCGTCGCCATGGGCGGAGCGTTGGCGGGCGGAAGCGGCGACGCCTCGACGCTCTACAACAACCCCGCCGCCATGACGGAGGTGCCCGGCGGCAACATACTTGCGGGTGTCTCGCTGATCCAGCCGAGCCTGGACGTCACGCTGACAGGCCCATACCTGGGCAGCCCGAGCTACGCGCCGGACGACAAGTGGTTCCCGCCGCCGCATGCCTACGTCTCGCAGCAGTTGGACGACTCCTGGTGGCTGGGGCTTGGCCTCTATGCGCCCTTCGGCCTGGGCGTTGAGCACGATCGCGATTGGCCGGGCCGCTACAACAGCGTCGAGACGCGCATCGTCACCTTCGATTTCAACCCGAATGTGGCCTACAAGAACAGTGATTCGCTCTCGGCCGCGGCCGGGCTGCAACTGGTCTGGTTCGATCTGCGGCTGACGCGCATGCTGCCGACGGGCGAACGTTTGCTGGAGATTGAGGCCGACTCGCTAGGCGCCGGCGCCAGCGCGTCACTCGCATGGGAAGTGCTCGACGACCTGTCGCTCGGTCTGATTTATCGTTCCGAGGTCAAGCAGTCGGTCGAAGGCGATGCCGATGTCAGCGGCCTGCAGAGCGTTGACGTCGAGGGCGACGTGACACTTCCGGCATCCTATTCGCTCGGCCTCAACTACACTGGTATCAAGCGGTGGAACCTTGGCGCCGTGGCCACCTACACGGGCTGGAGTTCATACGACGAACTGGCCATGAATTTCGACCCGCCGCTGTTGGGCAAGGTGCCGCGGTCAGTCGCCCGGAAGGACTGGGACGACGTCTGGCGCCTGGGCGCGGGCGCCGAGTATCAGCTCGACGACAAGACCGCCCTGCAGGCCGGCTACGTGTACGATTGCGACCCGATTCCGTCCGAGACTGCGGACTACCTGCTGCCCGCCGGCAGCCGCAACATTTTCAGCCTGGGGGTGAGCCGCAAGGTACTGGGCAACTGGCATGTCGATGCCGCCTATGCCTACCTGCTGATCAAGTCCGCTGGAGTCGAGCCGCGCCTGGAAGAGGGAGTGCTGCCTTCGAAGTTCGAGAACGGCGACACTCACATTGTGAGCCTCTCGGTCGGCCGCCCCTTCTGAGCTTCGGGAATCTCCGGAAGAGGCCCCGGTGTTGCCGCCGGGGTCTTGTGCGCTCTTGCGGCCGCATGTTCCCCTCACAGGGCGATGCGGTGGCGGTCACAACGGCGTGGCGGTATGGCGGTACGTCGCCGGCGGAACCTGCCACTCGCGCGAGAAGATGCGGGTGAAGTGATTGCGGTCGCAGAATCCGCACTCCTCCGCGATCTGCTCGATGCTTTTGGAGGTGTGTTGCAGCAGTGTGGCCGCGTGGGCCAGACGCAAACGCATGTACTCCTTCTGCGGCGAAACGCCAAGGTTATCGCGGAAGACGCGCAGCAGGGTGGCTTCGGAAATGCGCAAACGGCGGGCCAGGTCGGCATTGGCAAGCCTATCCCCCGGACATTCCTTCATGATTTCAAGCGCCATGGTGGTGTACGGGCTCACGTCGGACGCGCAAGTCGAGGCGGCAGGCAACGACGCCAGGGCACAGGCAACCAATCGCAGCACGGCCGCCTTGAAGAGCGCCTCATCGTGCCGCGCGACCGCCGCGTCCAGCGCGCGCCGCGTATCGTCGTCGGCCTTGAAGGTCAGAGGAACCGCGCCGGCCAGGTGGAATGAACAATGGAAGTGCGCGTAGAATAGCGTGAACGGGCCTTCGGCGTGTCCCGTGACCGGACAATCCGGAGGGATGACAATACCTTCGTGCGCGCGCATCGGCCAGGTTGTTGCCGGCGATCTTATGCTGGCGCCATCGGTAATGGGAAGATAACAACGCCAGAACGCGTTCCGCAGGACGGGGTCATTCCAGTTGTTGACCGTAGCGAAAGCGGAGAGGAAAACGTCAAGCCGATGACCCGATGTCGCGATAGGGGCCTTGCCCGGTTGGGTGACTGGAATATACATAAGAGGTGTCGTACTGTATATATTTTTCGGCCAGGACGTATGGTAATATACCCACCACTCAGGTGCATAACAAGCGGAAGAGAGCCTATTGCATGAAACCGTCACGTGGCGAAAGAGATGTCATTCGTGAACTTGGAAAACGCTATGCGGAGATCGCGGCGCTGCCGCGTCAGCGAGAAACGATAGATGCTTGGCGTCGGCTCAATGGGCTGCGGCCGACCCGCCCCATGGTGCGCATAGATCAACTTCCCTGGGATGAACTCGATTGGGGCGGGCAGGAACTGGTCAACAGGGAAAACGACCTCAGGAATGTGGAGCGATTCCTGCGGCAGACCATCTATGCTTGGGACCGCTTTAAGGCCGACATGGTGGTGCTGCCGTGTGTGGAACTGGGCAAGACGGTTCGCAATGCCGCCATCGGTCCGGCCGGGATTGTCGAGAGAATCGGTTTGGCGCAGCATTATGTGGAGCAACTGGGCACGATCGAGGAGGTGCGCGCGCTCAAGACACCTGTCGTCGAGCCGGACCCCGAACTTGACCGTCGCCGACTTGCCCTGGTGAGCGAAGTGCTCGATGGCATCTTACCCGTGCGGCTGACGGGGCTCATGCGGCACTCCGGGCTCTGGGACGCGATCACGATGGTGATCTCTCCGGAACGGATTGTCTACGATCTGGTGGATCGCCCCGAGTACATCGCCGCGGTAATCGCGAAGTACGTGGAGATGGAAAGCGGCGTGCTGGATCAGTATGAAGAATACGGACTGCTGGAGGCCGCGCCCTCGACGATCCACTGCACCGGCGCCTTCAGCGACGAGCTGCCCTCGGCGGGGTATGACGGCAAAAAGGCCAAGGCGAAGGACACATGGACTTTTTCGATGGCGCAGATGTTCTCCGAGGTGTCGCCAGCCATGCACGACGAATTCGACATCACGCCGCTGAAACCGCTGTTGGATCGGTACGGGTTGGTCTATTACGGGTGCTGCGAGCCGTTGCACAACAAGATCGACATCATTCGCAAGCTGAAATCGGTGCGGAAAATATCTGTAAGTCCTTGGGCTAACAAGGAAATATCGGCCGAGCACATGCACGGCGATTACGTATTCTCCGCCAAACCGAATCCGGCCTACGTGGCGATGGGATCGTTCGACGCCAAGCTCGTGCGCAAAGACCTGACTGAAACGGTCGAGATATGTCGCCGTCACAAAACGCCGTGCGAACTGGTGCTAAAGGACGTTAGCACGGTCTGCAACGACCCTCAACGCCTGACGGCGTGGGAACGAATTGCGATGGAAGTGGTTTTGGGGTAGTGGCAAGGCATCCACGCCGAATCTGAGTTCCGGTTCGGATGCGCCTCAATGCGCTTCCAGCCAGTTGCGTCCGCTGCCGATTTCCACTTCGAGCGGCACGCCGAGGTCGAGCGCTCCTATCATGGCCGCGCGCACGAGCCGCCGCACGGCGGGTTCCTCCTCGCGCGGGACGTCGAACAGCAGTTCGTCGTGTACCTGCAAGACCATGCGCGTCTTGAGATTAGCGGCCTGCAGCTCGCCGTGAATCCGCACCATGGCCAGTTTGATCAGATCGGCTGCACTGCCCTGCACGGGGGTATTGATGGCATTGCGCTCGGCGGCCTGTCGCGCGGTGGCGTTGCGCGACTGGATATCGCGCAGGTAGCGGCGCCTGCCCAGAATCGTGCGCGCATAGCCTTTTTCGCGGGCCTCGGCAATACTGCGCTCCATGTATGACTTCACTCCGGGGTACTGCGCGAAATAGGTCTCGATCAGTTCGCCGGCCTGCTTGCGCGGAATGCCCAGCCGCTGGCCGAGACCGAAGGCGGAAATGCCGTAGATGATACCGAAGTTGACCATCTTGCAGCGGCTGCGCATCTCCGGCGTGACCAGTCCTGGCAGCACACCGTAGACGCGCGACGCGGTTTCGGTGTGGATATCGGCGCCGCGCGCAAAGGCTTCCAGCATGTTGCGATCGCCGCTCAGGGCCGCCATCACGCGCAGTTCGATCTGCGAGTAGTCGGCCGAGAGCAACACGTGCGCGTCGTCGCGGGGGACAAAGGCTTCGCGGATGCGGCGTCCGCGTTCGGTGCGGATGGGGATGTTCTGCAGATTGGGATCGGAGGAAGACAGCCGCCCCGTTTCGGTGAGGGCCTGGCTGAAGGTCGTATGCACGCGACCCGTGCGCGCGTCAATGCACTCGGGCAGTCTGTCCACATAGGTGGACTTCAGTTTGCTGCACGCGCGGTGATCAAGGATCAGCCCGATGATCGGGTGCTTGCCGTTCAGTTTCTGCAGCACGTCCTCGCTGGTGGCGTACTGCCCGGAGGCGGCCGTGCGGGCGGCATCGGGATCGAGCTTCAGCCGGTCGAAAAGCACCTCGCCGAGTTGCTTGGGGGAGGTGACGCTGAAGCTGCCGCCGCCGGCCTCGAGAATACGCATTTCCAGTTGCAGCAGTTCGCGGTTGAGCTCCTCGCCGTAGCGCCGCAGCGTCTCGGGCGCCACGCGCACGCCGGATTCTTCCATGGCGATCAGTACACTCACCAGCGGCTCCTCGCAACTCTCCAGCGCCATCAGCGCGCCGGCTCGCGCAGCTTCGGGGCGCAGCTTGGCGTGCAGCCGCAGCGTTACGTCGGCGTCCTCGGCGGCGTAATCGCAGATCTGTTCCGGGGGCAGGTCGCCCATGTTGATGGGATCGGGGCCCTTGCCGTCGCCGAGCAGGCGGCTGATCGGGATCGGGTCGTAGTTCAGGTACTGACGTGCCAGGTGATCCATGCCGTGCCGTTCGGCCGCATCGAGAGCGTAATGTGTCAGGAGCGTGTCGTGCAGTGCTCCCGACACGGTCAGGCCGTGGCATCGCAGCACGGTCAGGTCGAACTTGGTGTTGTGGCCGACCTTGACGCCTTGCGAGGCGGCGAAGCAAGGTTGAAACCGCCGCAACAGGCGCTCGCGTCCGGACTCGTCCGCCGGCACGGGCACATACCAGGCGCGACCGGGAGCGGTGGCGAAAGACATTCCCACCAGGCGCGCATGCCACGGATCCAGTCCCGTGGTTTCAGTGTCGAAGCTCCACAGCGACGCAGACTTCAGCTCCGCGAGAAGCTCTCCCAGAGCGCTTTCGTCGGTGGCGCAGACATAGCGATGGGGCGTGTCGCTCAGCGTGGCGTGACTGGGGGCCGCCGAAACCTTGAGGTCTTCGCCGAGCAGGCGCCGTCCCATCTGCAGCAGTTCGTACTTGGCCAGGACGTCCCGCAGGGCGGCGGTGTTCGGGGAGCGCCGTTGCAGGTCCTCCATACCGACGGAGAGCGGCACATCGCGGCGGATGGTGACGAGTTCGTGGCTCAGGCGCGCCAAGTCCGTGCCCGCCGCCACGCGGTCGGCCAGTTTGCCCTTCAGTTCGGCGGCATGCGCCAGCACGGCCTCGAGACTGCCGAACCTGGTCAGCAGCTCCTGCGCCGTCTTTTCGCCCACGCCGCGAATGCCGGGCACGTTGTCGGAGCTGTCGCCGGCCATGGCCAGAAGGTCAATCATCTGTGCGGGGTCGCTGATGCCCCATTGATGTTTGACTGCTTCCGTGTCCAGGATCGCGTCTTCCTCCGAGCCCTTGCCGGGGCGGTACAGAAAGGTGCGGGGGTTGACCAACTGGGCGATGTCCTTGTCGGGGGTGACCAGATAGGCGGACAGTCCGGCCTCGTTGGCGCGTGCCGCCAGCGTGCCGAGCAGGTCATCGGCTTCGAAGCCGTCCACGCGCAACGCGGGAATGCGCAGTGCCTGCACCAGTTCAAGCGCCATGGGAATGGCGGCGGCCAGATCCTCGGGCATTTTCTGACGCTGGGCTTTGTACTCCGGGTACAGAACGTGGCGGAAAGTGGGGGTGGTGGAATCGAAGACTACGGCCACGTGCGAAGGCCGATGAGCCTCCAGAATATGCAGCAAGGTGCCGGCGAAGGCCGTCAACGCGGAGGTGTTGATGCCGCTGCTGGTCAGCCGCGGCTTGCGCAGAAAAACGAAATGGCCGCGGTAGAGCAGCGGCATGGCATCGATCGCGAAGAGGGCGGACTCGGTCTTTGCCGTGGACGGGTTCATGGGCTCATGATCCCACAGCCCTACGCCGCGCGCAAGCTAGTCCGCGTGGAAGACCTCTTCCATGCCGGCCCACCATTCGCCCTCGGATCGGTCGGGCAGGGGCAACTGGCAAGGCATGCAATGCGCCCACCACTTCTGCGTTTCGGGGTCCGCCGCCATGCGCGCCATGTCGGCGGCATAGTCCTTGCCGCGATACTCGAAATAACTGAACAGGTAGTGCTGGCCGTCTGGCATTTTGCGCAAGTAGATGGAGTAATTGCGGATATGGCACGCCGCGATCATCTTCAGCACTGACGGCCAGACGGCGGCGTGCAGACGCTTGTATTCCTCGATCTTCTGCTCGTTCAGCCCAATCACGCTGCCGTAACGCTTCATCACCACATCTCCTTACACCTGCTCGGTGTATTCTCCCAGTTCCAACGGGTACTTACCATATTTCCGGACCAGGCCGACGATCTCGTCATAGGTCCGGCCGGAGACATCGCCGGCCACCGAATGGTCTGACGCGAAGATATAGCCGCCGCCGCGCGCGGCGTTGAGTTTGCGCAGTACTTCGCGCCGGATGGCGTTGCGGTCGCCGCTCTCCCAGACCTGCATGTTGCTGTTGCCGCAGAGTCCGAGCCGGTGGCCGTAGCGGCGGCGCAACTCCAGAACGTCCATGTTGGCCTTGGCTTCCAGCGGGTTCAGGACGTCCACGCCGATTTCAATGAAGTCCTCGAGTATGGCGTGGATATCTCCGCAACCATGGTACATAACGGGAAGTCCCTGCGTGTGCGCGTGCGTGACGATGCGCGCCACCCACGGCTTGAAGTGCTCGCGCCAGCAGGCCGGCGACATGAAGGTTCCGCCTTTATAGGCCACGTCGCCCCAGATCACGAAACCGTCGAGCCAGTCTCGGCCCGCCTCCATTTCCGCCTTGGCGCACTCGTAATAGAACTCGCCGATGCGCGCCATGGCGCGCGCCATCTCTTCGGGGTAGAGTCCCAGCCACAGCATCGCGTTGTACTGGCCGATTAGGCGCGTCAGGCACTCGGACACTTCGATCATGCTTCCGAAGACCGGGAAGCCCGGATGCAGGGACTTAACCGTCTCGATCCACGGGGGGCTGTTGCGCTGGAAGCCGTCGCCGACGCCGGCGATCTGATTGTCGCCCGCCTCGAAGAAGCGCCGCCGGTCGCGCGGATCGTCGAACCTGGCTGCCGCCAACGCCTCGATCGAGTCAATGTCCCATGCCAGCATCTCCGGCATGGGCAGGTCGAAGCGCTTGTGCAT
>JAQULY010000176.1 GCA_028718445.1 Kiritimatiellia bacterium | reverse complement strand
TGAATAGCCTACTTCTCTGCTGGGGCATGATGCTTCCTTTCTTTGCTTACGCAATTACGATAGAAGGCCCATCCTTCTACTGTGATTAGTCTAGTGGTTGCTCATGCCCCAGCATAGTATCTCCAATACGCTCATTCACTCGCGCATGGACAAAACTAGTGGAGGGCGAGCGTCCTCGCGAGCCGTCTCTGCGCAATGATCGTGCATGGTTCGGTGGCACAAGTGCGCAACTCTCGCAGTTTGGGGTTGTCGCACGCGCGTTTACAGACCCTCGGGCAGATGCTAGTATCTGGACACTTTTGCGCGTTGTCGCGCGACGGTTGGACGATTGGCGGGCGGAAACAAGTCGAGGTTGACGATGCGTGGCGTATTCAGGTTCTCTTTCGGTCCCTGGAACATCCATGAAGGCCAGGACCCCTTCGGACCGGCAGTGCGCGAATCTGTGGCCTTCAACCGAAAACTCGGCCTTTATCGGAAGCTCGGTTTCGGGGCGGTGCAGTTCCACGACGACGATGCCGTCCCCAATCTCAACGAACTGTCGCCCGCTCAGGTCGTCAAGGCGGCCCGCGCCGTCGCCAAGACCCTGAAGCGTCATGGACTGGCGGCGGAATTCGTCGCCCCGCGCCTCTGGGAGGACCCGCGAACGGTTGACGGCGGCTACACCTCGAACGACGCGCGCTGCCGCAAGTACGCCATCGAGCGCAGTCTGCGCTGCATTGATATCGCCCAGGAACTCGGCACCGACCTGATTGTGCTCTGGCTGGCGCGCGAGGGCACTTACATCCGAGAGGCCAAGGACAGTCGTGTGGCGACGGAGCGGATTCTGGAGGCGGTCAACCGGATGCTGACCTACAACCGCCGCATTCGCATCGCCATCGAGGCCAAGCCGAACGAGCCAATGGACCATACCTATATTCCGACCACCGGCCACGCCCTGGCGCTTGGGAGCGCGAGCTGCGATCCCGCGCGCGTCGGCGCGAACATCGAGAGCGCCCACGCGATCCTGGCTGGACTGGATCCCTCGGATGAAATGGGGTTTGCGTTGGCCTTTGACAAGCTTTGGACCGTGCACCTTAACGACCAGAACGGCTTGAAGTTCGACCAGGACAAGACGTTCGGCTCGGTTGACCTGCGGCGCGCCTTCAACCAGGTGCGCATTCTCGATACCCACGGATATGGCCGCAAGGGAGAATGGGTCGGACTCGACGTAAAGGCGATGCGGACGCAGAAGAAGCCCGCCGTATCTCACCTATCCAACAGCCGGCAGATATTCCTGCGGTTGCTGGAGGTGTCGCGCCGCCTGAGCGAGAGCAAGCTCAAGGCCTATGTCGCGGCGCGCGACTATGAGGGCCTCGACCTGTTTATCATTAACTCGTTGATGGGCAAGTAGGGTCTTGCCCGCACGTTGGAACGCAAGGAAAAGCAATATGGGCAATGTTGCAGACTTCAAGTTCGAACCGGGCAAATGGATCCCGTTTCGTGACACCAAGGAAATCGAGCGGGTGCGCGGCATCAAGCGAGCGGACATCACCAAGCATCCGAATCCCAACGTCAGGATCCGGGTCGTTCCCGACGCCGATCTGGTGTGGCACTTCATTGGCGACATGGTGACGCGCCTGAGGGATTCGGACTTGCAGGACAAGCCCGTAGTCCTGATCATGCCGAACCCCTGCCACGCCTACCGTTTCGCGGCCATGCTCGTCAACCGGATGCGCATCAATTGCCGTAACCTGCACATCTTCGCGATGGATGAGTGGGCCGACCAGGATGGCCGGATCGCGCCGGAGACGTGGCCCTGCGGATTCGGGCACGCGCTGTTGAAACACTTCTACTTCAACATAGACGAGGCGCTGCGGCCGCCGCGCAAGCAGGTGACGCTGTTCACCAACAAGAACGTCAACGACTACAGTAAGATGATCGCCGGCATGGGCGGCGCGGATGCCTGTTACAGCGGCCCGGGTTGGGCCGGCCATGTGGCCTTCGTTGACCCCGACGTGCCGGAGTGGTCGAAGAACGTCGAAGAGTGGAAGAAGCAGCCCGCGCGCGTCTGCACGCTGCACCCGCTGACGATCGCGCAGAACAGCCTGCACGGATATTTCGGCATGAGCGGCGACCTGGCGGCGGTCCCGCCCAAAGCCGCCAGCATCGGCCCAGCCGATGTGGTGGGCGCCAAATACCGTATGGACCAGCATGGCTTGACCACCATGGGCACGTTCTCGAGCTGGCAGCGCATGACCTCGCGCCTCGTCATTCACGGGCCGGTTACGCCGCAACTGCCGACCAGCATCGTTCAGACCGTTCCCACGGACGTGATCTTCACCGAGTCCGCCGCGGCCGACATCGAGCCGCATTGGAATCTGGAGTATTGATTCGGATCGCGCCTTTCAACAGCCGCGCGCCTCGATCGCGTCTTCGTCCAGCCCCAGGTAATGGCCGACTTCGTGCAGCAGGGTGGTGCGCACCTCCTGCCGGAAGCGCGTGCGATCGTCCTGCGCCTCATCGCGCAGATTGGCGATGTAAAGCGTAATGGTGGCGGGCAGCGGACCGACTGCATCCGCCGGTTCGGCACAGGTGGCGCCGCTGAAGAGCCCGAGCAGATCGTCGCCGAAGCCCTCGGACAGCAGCTCCGGTCCCGGCGCCTCTTCATAGCGGATGACCACATCCGCGAGCCGCGCGCGCAACGGCTCCGGCAGGGAACGCATCACGGCGCGCGTCTCGGCTTCCGCCAGACGGTACCAGATCTGGGCGTCACGACCGTGCTGATGCGGCGCCAAGGAATTATTCCTTGCCCTTGTCGCCGCCCAGGAGACCGCCTACGCCTTTCTTCAGAGCGCCGCCAACCGACTTGACGGCTTTGCCGGCCTGCTCGCCGGCGGCGCCGACACTTTCGCCTACCAGCTTGCCACCATCCTTCACCCCGGAGCCCAGCGCTTTCACTCCGCCAATCGCCAGATCGCCAGCGCCGGCAATCACCTTGGTGACTGAGCCCAGAATCTCGCCGACAATCCGTTGCACGGCCTCGGCCAGGCTGACGCCGCCTGGATCGTCCTTGCCGATGTCCTTCAGCTCGATTGACGGCAACGGCAATTCGCCGCCCACGCCCATCTTGATGCCGATGCGCCCTTCCTTGACCAGCACGCGGTCTATGATGACACCTTGTTTCTTGCCCTTGGACGGCTTCTCTTCAGTCGGCTTCTCCTCTTCCGCCGGCTTGTTCGCGGCCAGTATATCCTGCAGCTTGCCGATGTTGCTGTCCGTCAGCTTGCGCTCATACCAGACATGCGGGCCGGATACGACGATCTCGCGGACATGGGTCTTGCCGCCCAGCAGTTCGCGCATGTTGATGTCCACATACAACCCTTCCAGTTCGAACAGGTGCGGCGTCGTGAATCCTTCCGGATTCCCGATCTTCAACTGTTTCAGATTCACCACACCGCGCAGCGCGTTGACGTCAATCGCTTCCACGGAGACCGGCACACCCAGAAGCTTCGGCCCCGCCTGGTTCACCGCCGTGCGAATAATGGGACCCAACCGCGCCAACAGGATCGCTGCCAACACCAGAACAACGATCACAACCCACAACAGGAATCGAGCAATGCGCTTCATGGAGCACCTCTGTTTCTTTGTCTACTAACGCCACCGGCGCCGTCATCGGCGCCTGAACGCCACAATCATACTCCAAACCGGACGGAACTGACAAGATTGCAGCAAGCTGATCGGTGCCTTACAGGGGCGGGACGGTTATCTTCGACATGGAAATGTGGTTTGGCGTTTCTCGCTGGAAGCGTTCAGGCGTGAACAAAGGCCTGACGCCGCGAATCGGTTCCGCGTGCAGAATCGTCGAGCCCTGCCACGCATACGTGAATACGCCGGGATAGATCTTCTCTACGGTCGTTCGTGGCTTCTGCGGAAATATCACCTGTATCACATCACCCGGGCGAACCCATCCGGCGTCCAGGTACCCGCCTTCGTCGCGGCAGACGAGAGGCTGGCCGGCGCATCTGACGCTCATTTCCTCCGCTTTGACGAACTCCGGAATTCTCACCCTTAGCCGGCGAGGCTGACGGATCGTTATGTCCAACTTGCCGGTCGGGCCTTCTTCCACAACGATACTCGCAGCGGGATGTTCGCGATGGATCAATAGATTGATGGAGAGAACGTCGCCTTCCTCAACAGCGGCGTAATACCACGCGTCATAAATCGCCCTGGCGCCCGCGGCGTTGCAGCAGTGCTGATTGCAGTTGGAGTAGGTGGTATTGTGCGACATGCACGTCACGCCGCCCCAGCCTGCAAATCCGCCCAGCAGCGCGTCATTCAGCCTGGCTTCCTGCACGCAATCGCCCCGGCCTTCAATGAAACCCGACATCATCTGGTCGGGCACCTTGCTGGTCAACTCCGCAAACCAGTCGTTGTCGACGATCTGGTGAGCGAGCAGATAATTCTTCGCATAGCGTTCCGCGTCGTTCCAGTACCTCGGGTCGTAATGCTCCGCCAGCAGAATCGCACACTCCAGCATGTCCGTCAGGCAGCATGTCTCGGAGGTTTCCGAACGGTCCATGTCGGGATTGTTTATCTGCTCCGGAAACCAACCGCCCTGCGTGCCAAGGGATCGAGCTTTGAGGTACAACCGTTCGCCGAGTTGAAAATCGGCTTTGTTGTCAGTGCAGACGGCCCGGGTCAGAATCGCGGTCACGAGCCGGCTTTGACAATGGAAATGGCCGACGTCGAACAGCTTATCCCCGCCGTCATGATCGCGCAACGCCCATGAAATCAGGCTGTTCGCCAACGCAAATGCTGGCTCGAATCCGGTCAGCCGGTAGTACCGCATCAGCGGCATGGTGATAGACGTTGAAAACACCGACCGCGCGTGCATGGGATCGTTCGAACAACCCGACCATCCCTTGCCGCGGGTGTAGTAATCTCCCGGATAGTCGCCGTATCCTTCCGGATGAAACGTCGTCAAATCGCGGACCGCCCCGATGTTCCGCTCCGCCAGTCTGCGGAATTCCGAATCGCCGGTCGCTTGGTACAGGCTGGTGAATCCCAGCAGCGTCCCCTGTTGCAGCCAGGCGGGGCGCGTGTGGGCGACGGGCATCGTCCAGGGCTCCGGTGGGCACCACGATAATCCTTCCTCGCCAAGCAGGCTGATGAGCGTGCCCGTCATAACGCGATCGATCCCCTCGTTGACGGGCTCGCCAAGCATGAGGCGTAGCAGCGTCAGCGCGTCCACAGACCGGCCCAGCCCATCCCCATACGACCAGATCGCCAGCGACGCAGTCACGGGATGATCGGTCATCCTGGTGTAAAAATATGGGATGTTCCCGCGGGTCTTGTCGCAGTACTCCGTCAGACAATGAACAGCCAGTTTGGCTCTCTGGGCGAGTGATGGCAAATGCATGGACTATCGCTCCGATACGCTGTTGTTAATAGAATACTCGCCAGCCGGTAGCCAGTGCAACAC
The DNA here is from genome assembly GCA_028718445.1 of Kiritimatiellia bacterium. Taxonomy (GTDB): domain Bacteria; phylum Verrucomicrobiota; class Kiritimatiellia; order RFP12; family JAAYLN01; genus JAQULY01. The sequence goes on along the minus strand of JAQULY010000176.1, from coordinate 4,613 downwards.
TGGCTACCGGGGCAGACGCATCTAATTTGTCCGCCAAGCCAAACGACTTCGGAGTCTTCCGTGGAATCTGTGGGTGAATAGTCATCGCCAGCGTTCCTGGCGACGACGAAGCGGTTCGACGAAGCGTAAACCGACAAAGTGTGGGACGAAGTGTGCGAGTAAGTTACTGCCGACCGTCTTTGAGGGTGCTCTGAGCATGGCCGCGATTCGTCTTGGATGGTCATGTCTCTGCTCGAACGCGAAAGGACTGTCCGCAACACTTCGTCGCACGCTTCGTCGCACGCTTTGTCGGTTACGCATCGTCGCTCGGCTTTGTCGCGCGGCATTCTGTCCTGAGAAACTCTGCCGTTAACCGATTTCGTTGCCCGCTATCGTGTCCCGATTCACATCATTACAAACGCTAGTTAAGATGCGTTTGCCCTGACACTGGCTGCCGGGCGGCGGTTGTTGATCGCTGTGGACAAAATCCGGATTGGCGTCAGCTCGTGCTTGCTGACGCCTTTTCATGAGTCTTGGCGCCGGCCCGCCGCCGTGCTAGTGTTCCGCCCATGAAAGCGCATCTGTTCTGCCTGGCAGCAATGTTCGCGTCCGTTTGCTCCGCCGCGCCGGATGCGCTCCCCGGTTCACGAGTTCTCTGGCTGGAGAACGACCGCGTCCGGCAAGCTTGGGTGGGCGAAGATCTGCTCCACGTAATAGACGAGGAAACCGGGGCTCCGTGCCTGGAATGGTTCCAGGCTCCTGCCACCAACGGGACGGCCACGCTGACGCTGAGGGATACGGACCCCGCCAACTACGACGCGATCCGGCTTCAGTGGAAATACATCGGCGGCGGCGCCGGGCTGACCGTGAACGCCGGAAGACGGAACTGGTATCTGTTCAAGGACAAGTACCGTCCGGACGTGTGGCACGACACATGGTTGGATCTTTCCCTCGATGACGACATGGGTGGCGCGATTCTGCGGTCGAACGGTACGTTCGAAATCCAACTGCAGTTCTCCAACTTCCCGCAGAACCGCGCCGGCGAGCAGACGTGGCGGCGCATCCGCGTCCGCAACCTCGGTCTGGTGAAGTTCCCGGTCCGTCTCGCCTGCGACCCAGGCCGCGTGACGTACGAGCAGGACCATGACGGTCTGCGCACGGTCTTCCCGATGCGGCTCACCAACACAACCGAGTCCGCGCAAACTGTCGAACTCCTCCTTGACCCCGCGCCGCTGCGCGATTTCGGCGCTGCGTTCGCGACGAACGAAATAACATTGGCGCCGAACGCTGCCGCGACGGTCCCGCTGACGTTCTCGATCCCGGCGGTCAAGGCGGCGGCCCATGCGCCACTGTACATCGAGGAAGCGCCCGTCTATGCGCGGGTCAAAGGCGATCCGGACTCGCTGACGACCTGGTACCGCGCGTACGTGCAGTGGAAGCCAGGCGGCGTCATTCCGCCTCGCCGAACCGCGACGCCCATCATGACCGATCCCGAGACGCGGACGAACGTGTTGCTGATGGCCGGTCTCTATCCGTGGGCGCGCCAGGCCCTGGACGGCATGCTTGCCGTGAAGGACATCCTCGAACGCCCCGTTGTCGTGCCGGAATTGCGTCACGGCTACCCGAGCCACAACATCTGCCCCGAACATCAGAAACCGGTGAAGCAGGATCTGGTCGCGTTCAGGCGGCACTGGTGCGAGGCCGGCAAGCACTTCGTGGAGGGCGCGGACCATCTCGACCGCGCCGCGGCGATGGTGGTGCACACCCGCAACAGTGACGATTGCGCCAAGCTCGGGTGGGCTTGGTTTCTCGGGGGCGACGAGCGTTGCGCCCGCAAGGCAGCCGAGCTGCTGCTGGCCTATGCCAGGCGCTATCCCGAGTGGAGCTATGCCGGCGCCGGCGCCACCGGGTACCGTATCCGCGTGGCCCATGCCGTGCTTGGCGAATGTTGGTGGATTCACGGATTCGTGCAAGGATATGACCTGATCGCCGATTCTCCGGCCTTGACCGAGGCCCAGAAGCAGACTATCCGCGAGCGGCTTTTTCTGACCGCCGCGGAGGACATTCAAACGCACCGGATCTGCCATAACCAGCAGTGCGAAATCAACGCCGCGGCGGGCTGCGCGGCCATCAATGCGGGCGCGTGGTACCTGGCGGCGCTCCGTTTCTCGGGCACGTACGGCCTGCTGGATATGATCGAATTGGGCTTCTCGGACGAGGGTTTCTCCCGCGAAAACGAGTTCCCATACCATTTTGCGGCGCTCCTTCCCATCGTGGCACAAGGTCTGTCCTGGGAAGCTCACGGCGGGCACTTCTTCGATACGCGCGTCAAGCGCCTTTTCGATGCGCCGCTGGCTTTTTCGCTCGATCAGGAACTCGGCAGGAGTGAGTTATACGAGATCGCCTATCGTTACTACCGCGACCCCGCGTACGTGCCGCAACTCCACCGCGAACGCCCCTCGCGCGAGGCGCTGCTCTACGGTGTGCCCGAAGTGCCACAACCGAGCGGCTCCAACACGCTGCGCAACAGCAGTCTGCCGCTGGCCGGAAAGTCCACGCTGCGGCGCGGCACGGCCGGCGATCTGCGCGCCTTGCAGATCCACTGGGGCGCCCCCACCTATCGCGGCGGAAAAGACATGCTCAACTATCTCGTCAGCTTCCGGGGCACGGCGCTCAACCGCAGCGTCACGCGCATCGGTTACGGCTACAGCGTCCACGGGCTCTCTTACGACACCCTCGCCGGCAATCTCGTGCAGGTTGACGGGCTCGACCAGACCGGCGTGCGTCCTGTCCAGGTGCTGATCGAGGATGGCGACCTGCCCATGGCCCGCTACGAGGCCACCCGCGCCGCCGCCATGTATCCCGGCGTCAGCCATTCGCGAACGTACGCCATAGCCGGCGACGCCTTTGTCGTGATCGACCGCCTCGCCGCCGACCGCGAACGCCGCTTCGACCTGGCCTACTACCCCTCGGCCGATGCCGTGACGTCCACACCCGAACTCGTCTTCGCCGACTACCCGCAACTCGCCGGCCAGGGCAGCGGCTACGACGCGCTTGAGTCGCCGGCCATCGCAACCTGCCCACCGAGCTTCACTCTCGACTACCAGCCCAACAAGACGCTGAAGGCCAGGACGCACATATTGCTGGACGGCCCTGGTCAGCTCCTCAGGGCCAGAACCTATACGGGATGGAACCCGTACCTGACCCCGATCTATCTTGCGCGCCGGCAGGGTAAAACGTTCACGGCCGTAACGGTGATCGAGGCGGGAGAGACAAACCTGCCCATCGCCGCGATCGAAAGGCTTCCGGTCCTGGTCGAGGGCCGCGCGGTGCCGTCGTCCGAGCGGATCGCCATACGGATCAGGATGAAGAACGGTCGCACCTACGATATCGACGACGGAAGCGAAGCAAGAGAATGATCTAGCCCGACTCGCCCGCCCGCCGCGAGTCGAACCGAATGACCCTTGCCGCGGAACGCAGCACCGTCCCTCCGGTCCGGCGCTCCCCAACCACGACGCGCTCGCCCGGCCACGGGTTGACCATGACGCAGCGGTTCTCCGCGACACTGCGCACCGTCACGTAGGCGTTCATCCCGTCGCGCCGGCGCGTACGGACCTCGAAAACACCCTCGGCCAGGAGCCGGTCGAACCCGCAGTCCGTCTGTGCCTTCGGGCATCCATAAAACTCATTGACAAAACACGCGATATTCTAGATCATACTACTTATTGCTTCTAGAAGATTCTAGTACGCCGGGGTGGATGGTGGCAACAGATCGTCTTCGCAATAAACGTGTGGTTCACGAGACGGCTTCGAGACGACTCGACGAGGATATCCGCCGCAGCCTCCAGACGGGCGTCTTGAAGCCCAACGACCGGTTGCGCTCTCACGAGGCCCTGGCCGCCGAGTATGGGATTGGTTTGCACGTGGTGCGGCAGACCATCAAGTCGCTCAAGGCCGCGGGCTACCTGTACTCCAAGCCGAAGAGCGGTGTCTACGCAGCGCCGCCCGGCGCGCGGGAGCCTGGCGGCGCGACCAACGGCAACGGGCTGCACGTGTTCGACATCGTGAGCCGGGGAGACCGTGAGCTGACGTTCCTGATCGCCGGATGGCACGACGGCAACCGCGCCATGTGGCAACGCATTTGCCGCGATGCCTCCGGCGAACTGCCGGGCGTGCTGGTGAAGCCCCTTTTCCCGGCGACTCCAAACGAGTACGACGCCGCGATTCGCCACTGCGACGTCTTCATGTCCACCCCGTGGGACCGCCAGCTCTTCCGCGGGCAACGAGGCCCGATCGAGCCGATCGCCCCTTCCGAGTTCCGGAACCTCCCACTGGATGAGGCCCACATTCGCCCCGTCATGCTCGGGGAAAACGCTGTCGGCATTCCTCTGTTCGGGACTCTGTTTTTCGGCGCGATCCACCCGTCCCTCGCCACCGCCACGCAACGCATGCTGGCGACCGCCTCATCCTGGACGGAACTGATGCCCCTGCTGGCGCGGGTGCATGCCGAGCGTCCGGACCTGAACGGCCTCAACCTGCACTGCCGGTATGTGCTGACTCTGTATCAGTACTTGCGTCACGTGGGCGGCGAACTGGTTGACGGGCGAGCGGAAATGCTGATCGGCCGCGCGGAC
>JAQULY010000175.1 GCA_028718445.1 Kiritimatiellia bacterium | reverse complement strand
CTCGGCGAATTGGACGGCGGCGGCCAGGTTTGATAGACTCCGCACAATTCAACAATGAATCGTCACGCGACAAGGATCTACGAGCATCTGCTGGGGCAGATCACGGGCGGCGGCCTGGGCTCGGGCGCCCGCGTACCACCCGAAACCGATCTGGCTCGTACGTTCGGCACAAACCGGATGAACGCGCATCAGGCGATCGTGCAGCTCCAGCAGCAGGGGCTGATCACGAGCACGCGCGGCAGGGGCACATTTGTCGCGGGTGCACCGTCGCCCATCTCCATCGGGCGGGCGCGGCGCCGCACGGCCCGGCGCGTGCATGCCGTCACGCCGCCCAACCCGCGGCAGACGGCGGGCCTGATGCCCTACCGCATGGAGGCGGTGTTCGGCAGCCTCGAACGCGCGATCCGCAAACACGGGCTGACCCTCGCCCGGAGTCTGTTCCCCGATCCCCTGACGCGGGAGGGTCTGCGCACCCTGATGAACGCCGACATCGCGGCGGGCGGATCGTCGGCGCTGGTTTTGTTCGCGGAGACGCCCCAGATGTCGATCCTCGCGGAAAACCTGGACCTGCTGTTCCACTATCACCAGGACACCTATCTGATCGAGTCCGGCGGCATCTCGGTGCCGGAGTGGCCGTTCCACATGGTGAGTCTCGACAAATTCGGGGAAGGCGCCGTGGCCGGCGAATACATGCTCGCGCTCGGATGGGAGCAGCTCGTGTGCCTGGACTGCTTGACCATGATGAACCACCACTGGGCGCTGGAGCGGCGGCGGGGCTTCGAGATGGCGGTCCGGGCGGCCTCCGACGGGGCACGGGAGGTCGCATCCTGGAAATACCCGCAACAGGGGGCCTACGAGGCTGTGGCCAAGCGGCTGGCCCGGAACAGGGGCAGGATCGCACTCATGGCCGTCAACGACATTGAGGCGGCACGGGTGCTGGATGCCGCCGCGCGGGCGGGGCTGGACTGCCCGCGCGATTTCGCGTTGATCGCCTTCGACGACGACCCGTCCCTGCAGCACTACAATCTGACCACGGTCGCTCCGGACTACGACGAGGCCGGGACGGTTCTCGCGCACCTGATCGTCGAGCATAATCCATCGGCCCCCCCGGCGCCGGTGGTCTCCGTCAAGGTGCGATCCCATCTCATCGAGCGCGCCACCTGCCGACGATGCGGCGACGACTGACGGGCGCGGGCGGCAATCGGTTGGCGCAAACGGCAATGGGTCAGCGAGACAGGGGTGCGAGTGGGGTGCATGTGAGCAGGAGCGATTTGTTGGGCGTGCCATGGGGGCTGGGAGGCGTAACACGGAGGCGGCGCGGATCGGGCCGGAAAGCCGGCGCGTGATCATGGGCCGGCTGCGGCGTCACCGGGAGCGGCGCAACCGCGAGGTTGGCGCCGCCCCCGCTTCCTTGCATCCGGCCCATGCTGACGCGCCGTTTTCCGGTAACCTCGATCCGCGCCGCGCTTGCCCCCGGCGGCGGGCCCCGGATGCTTCGTCCGGTTCAGGAGCCGCCGCCGGGACGTTGACGGGCGGCGCCAACGCCCGCGTTCTGTGATCCGGAGCGCTGTCTCACGGATTCAGGCGCTCTTTCAAGTGTCTCACGCTCACATGCACACCACTCGCGCCCCCATCTCACTGACCCATCACCGCCAACGCACAAACGCCACAAACGCCGTTGACAGGCGCGCGCGTATTTGTTAGTTTGTTCATCGGTTATGAAACAATTGTCGGCCAGGCGGGTCCGCCAAAGGCGCGACCGGCCCGGACAAGACAGACGGAGGATGCTATGCACGCGACGCGAATACGGTCTGTGAGGAAGTGGACGATCGCTTGGTGCCCGGTCCTTGCGATGCTTGCGCTGGCGGTACCGACCGCGGCGCCGGGCGCCACGAAGACGTGGATCGGCATCGGCACGGGCGACTGGTTCACAGTGGCCAACTGGATCGGCGGCAGGCCGGACACGGGCGATGAGGCGGTCATCGCGACCGCAGGCGCCACGGTTCTGCTGACGAACGAGACGCCCGAGCTCGCGTCGTTGACGATTTCCAGCACGGCGTCGCTGGTCTTCTCGAACTGGACGACGCGCCTGCGGGCGACGGAGGTGACCGTCGAGGCCGGCGCCGTGCTGAAGACGGCAGGAGCGTTCACCAATGCCCCGGCCATGTCCAACCGCGTCTGGATCGTCTGCTCGAACCTCACGGTCGCCGCCGGCGGCGCCATCAATGTCGACGGCCAGGGCTATGCCCAGGCTGCGGGCACGACCAGCGGGTGGGGATTCGGGCCCGGGGCCGGCTACACTTACCAGGGCGGCAGCCATGGCGGACGCGGGGGGATCACGCCGTCCTACTTTAGGTCATATGACCCGCAGGCGCAGGGGAACGTGTACGGTTCCGTGCAGACCCCGGAGACTCCCGGCAGCAGCGGGGGGCTTGTCACGGGCGACTATCCGGGCTGGGGCGGCGCGGGTGGCGGCGTAGTGCGCGTTCAGGCCGACGGAACTGTCTCGGTCAACGGAACGATCTCTGCCAACGGCCTCAGGGGCGCCTATGACAACGTTGTCTGGGCTGCCTCCGGCGGAGCGGGAGGCAGCATCTACGTGACGTGCCGGCAACTGGACGGCACCGGCGGCGTCGTGCGGGCTGATGGAGCCCTGGCGTACGGACAAGCCAGTTCAGGCGGAGGCGGACGCATCGCGGTCGACTACAACACGGCGGCCCAGGGTGCGGCGCCCGTGCCACGCGTGACCTTCTCAGCCTCCGTCGCGGAGGCGGGGGGAACATCCTACTCAAGCTCCATTATCGGGGGCTGGGGGTTCTTTCGCACGGGCCAGGGCAGCCTGCACTTCCCGGACAACCGTTTTCTTACTGAACTTGTTACCCACCGGGGCGTTTGGATGACTCCGTGCACAGAGTGGGCGGTCAACAACCTGGTGTTGAGCAATGCCTGGCTCCAGATGGCGACGACTGGTATCTGCATCAACATCGCCGGCAACCTGACTATCAGTGGAGCGAACGCGACATACGGCGCCCAACTCAACTACCTCGAGATATCGAATGGAGTTATTGACTGTCGCGGCGACGTGCGCATGAACAACGCGGGCATGGTGCTCTCCGGCGGGGGGTACACAGGGTCAACGCTGGTGTGCGGCGGGAACCTGGTGTTGACTAACGGAGCCAATCTGTGGGTGGACTCCGGCATGACCAACAGCAGCCGCGAGCACGGCGCCAGGGTGGATGTCGGCGGCGCGATGGTCGTCGGCTCGAATTGCTGGGTCCGTCCAGGCAGCCATTATATCAACGGCGGATCGCCCTTTTTCTCCGTGCGCGACTTGACAATCCTGGCCGGCGGCGGGTTTGACGCTACCGGCCTCGGTTTCGGCGGCGGCACGAACAAGGTTTCTGGATTTGGCCCCGGCAAGGGCAATTCCATAGTATCAGGCACCTCTGCCTACTATGGATCAGGCGGCGGCTACGGCGGCATGGGCGGATATTCGTCGCTTTCCGGGGGTTACCCTGTTCGCGGCGGCACTTACGGTTGCTCCAATGCACCTGTGCTTCCCGGCAGCGGCGGCGGCGGCGGTCATCACTTCGGCTTTCCGGCTGACAAGTGCCAAGGCGGCGAAGGCGGTGGGCTGGTCCGTGTGCTGGCGACCGGCACTCTCGACCTGAGAGGCGCCATCGTCGCCAACGGATGGGATTGCCAGCAAGCGAACAACCGCTACTTGTATGGTGGCGGCGGTTCGGGCGGCGGCGTGTATCTGCAGTGCCGCCGGTTTGTCGGCAGAACGGGCGCCATTGTCACGGCCAACGGCGGCAAGGGGTATGGTGCCGCCACAGGCGCCGGTGGTGGTGACGGAGGCGGCGGACGCATTGCCATCTGGAGAGTAACCGATGCTTCGACCGGCGCGGTCACAACCGAGGCCAAGCGCGGCGATCATGGCAGAGTGGACTGTCTTGGCGCCGACGGCACCATCGTCTGGGGCCAGACGCCTGGGGACGGAACGGTCATCCTGTTGCGGTAGAAGCGCGGGACGCGTGGCGCGCCGTAGCCGTCAGGCGAAGGCGGGTATCGGACCGCGCAACCGTGTGACAAACGGAAAGCGGCGGCAAGCCGCCGTCGCCATTGCGCGTGTCGGATTGAGCCGGCCGTCCCGGCCGGTTTTGCGGAACGGCGGGGACCGTCGTCTCCAGATTTTCCCTATGCCCTGCGCAAGGATCTGGCGCTTTCGGTGGCACGACCACGGCGACGACCACGGTGGACGATTGGCCGGTCACTTAATCGTTAGCCGTAGTCGTCGCCGTGGTCGTCCGCCGATGTGCACCCTTGTCTCTGTGAACCTCTGTGCCCTCGGTGAGAGATTCTCTCATTGAGAGTTCAGCGTTGAACGTTCGGGTTCTCAGATCAGCCCTCCGGGTCCAGTTGCAGGAGCGTGCCCTCGGACGGCGCCAGCTTGATCGTAAAGACCGTGTGTTCCTTTTCGCGCGTCATCGGCACTGCGATGGGGCGCTCCAGACCCCGGTCGATGATCCGTCCGATGTCGCCCCGAATCAGGACCTCATCCTCGGCGGTTTCGTCCGGCGACGGGTTCAGGACGTACAGGTAGCGGGTGTCGCCCGACGCGCGCATGCACAGGTCGAAGCGGTTGTCGCGGCAGTGGAACGAACGCGTCGTGTGTCGCGCGATATGCTCGAGCGCCTTGTCGACCACGTCCAGGCCGCCGAAGACAACAACCGTTCCCCGGCCGAGGGAGCCCTGGTAGACCGGGATCTTGCCCACGGTCTCGATTGACGCCAGGGCCTTGTTGGTTGGCGTCCAGATCTCCGAACTCTGCTGCCATTCGGCATCGGGGAACGCCTGCCGCAAGAGCCGGTTGGCGGGGCGCCCGAATTGGTTGTAGACGCCGGCCGGCGCAAGACAAATCAGGGCGCCGCCCTGTCTGGTCCATTCCGCCAGCATGTCGGCAAGCGCATCGGGCATACAGGTTCCGTTGGGCACAACGACCGTCTGGACTCCCTTCAGCGTCTGGCGTCCCTCCAGCAGCAGCTTCTCGTAGAAGAAGCCCGCGTTGTATCCGCCCGCCTCCAACCCGTTGCCTACCTTGAGCATGCCGTTTCGCACGGCCTGGTCCGGCGTGGCGTTGAAGTATGAACTGGTTGCTTCCAGGATGCCGATGTCCGGCTGGACGGTGGGGGCGCTGAGAGCGACCCGTCCGAAGCGGCTGGCGCGGTCGAGATGCACGGGCACGAAGGTGCTGGCGTAGCGCAGCGCGAAGCAGCCCAGACGCGCTTCCTGCCAGACCGATCCATAGGTCCAGGACTCTCCGCCTATCCACAGGCCGCCGGCCATCTGCGACGACGCCTGTCCCCACATCATCCGGTGGAAAAGCTGGCCCAGCGCATTGTTGCGGTACTCCTCCTCCAGGAACATCTCGCGGTTGCACTGGGACATGCCCCATTCCTCGTTGCCCACGGTCTTGTCGTAGACTTTGGCGACCGAGTCGAGCCAGCGGTCCGCCAGCTTCATGTACTGCTGCGCATACGTATGGTAGGCCACGATGTCGCACATCTCGAAGTAGGTGGGAACGTCGAACGAAGATCCCTGCAGTCCGCCAACCACCTCCTGGCAATCCCACAGCAGCGGCGCGTCCGGAGTGTGCTGGCGCAGGCGGTCGCGGCAGAACTGCGCGTACTCCCCGTAGCCCTGGTTCCGGAAGCGTTGGAACTCGTACTGAACGCCGCAGGGGCTGACCCGCTCCCTGGGCGGCTCGATCTCCTCGAAGCCGCGATACTGCGTCGCCCAGGCGGCATTCAGTGCTGCCACATCGCCATATTCGGACCTGAGAAACCGGCGGAAGGCCTCCTTCGCACTCGGGTTGTGGCCCGTCTCGTGACCGTTAGGCGCCCAGTTCTGGGCCTCCCATCCGAGCTTGTAGAAGTCGACGCCGCCCAACATGTTGGTGGCGGCCCAGGCGGACACCGCCTCCAGATGATGCGCGGCAAAGTCGCGCACGCGCGGGTTCCAGAAATTGAGGCTCAGGTACAACGCCTTGTCCCCGACGGCGCCCAGGTACTGGTCCGTCGCCCTGTCCAGCGGGTTGCCGTCCGGATCCCACCAGAAGATATCGGTGTCGGCAACGTTCGCGTCATACCACCAGCGCGGCACGGTGAACTTGCAGGCATGGTAGAGCATGTGGGTCGTGACCGAACCGGGAAGGGCGCGTCCGGCCGTCAGCTTCCGGTAGAAGGCGCCCAGGTCCTCCATGTCAAGATAGGCCCCCTTCTTGGCGACGATCTTTCCGAGCCACGGCCCCAATGCGGGCACCGTGGGATCGACCGTCATGCCCTGCCGGATCGAGAGCCGGAGCGACTCGCAGATCCGTGTAGCCTCGGCGGAATTGTTGCAGTAGTAGAAGAAGTCCGGCTGGTCGCCGCGCCAGTAGCGCCCGTCCCGCCAGACCAGTGGCGCCGCGGGCGCCGGAGCAGGACATGGGGCGGCGGCGCAATCCTTGGCAACAGACTTCTTAGGCAGAGCGTTGAGGCAGCCGTCAATCAGTCCGTCGGCCCGGTCAAGGCCCTGCTCAAGTTTTTCCGCGGCCGGGGCGAAACGCGCATTCAGGCGTTGCGTGTTCAGATTGTCGACGTAGGCGTCCGCGTACTCGCGATAGGCGTTCTGCAGAAGGGCATCGGTCTCACGCGCAGCCAGCGCGGCCGCGGCGAAGCGCGGGCGGAGCGCGCCGGGCATGCGGTTTCCGCGGTCGAGGTGGTAGGCTGTCCGTTCGAGCAGACGCCGCTTCTCCTGGGTGAAGGCCTGCCGCACCAGCAGGTCGTTGTACCGCGTCGAGTCCCGGTCGACGAACGCCTGTGTCTTCGGGTCGTCGGGGTTATCGCGGAGGAAACGGAAGCTTGCGCCGGCGTGCGCCGGCTGTCCTTTGGCATACGACCCGTAGCCGCATTGGAACTGGGGCGTGTGGCGGAGACTGTAGGTTTTCACGTCGAAGGGATCCTTGCGTTCGGGGAAGTCAAGGCCCAACAGCTCGCGCGCGGCGTTACGGACGTCCTTGCCGTTGACCGTGCGGCGGCCGGCCGGAGCGATCAGGCAGAGGTTGTCCACGTAAAGCGTCGTGTTCCCCGCCGCCGTCACGGAGAACCCGCCGATGCCGCCGGCCTGCCGCGCGAACGGGAGCATGTAGCCCAGCGGCAAATACTCGCCCTGGTCGAACGAGCTCCGGGTGTACATGACGTTGAGTTCCGTGTAGAGATTCAGCAGCGACACTTCGCGAAGCGCGCCGGCTTGCGTGTCGAACACCATCCGCAGGGTGTACCAGCGATCCGGGTGGAAGCGGAACGCGGCCTTGGGCCCGCCCCGCCGGCGGTACTCGATGGTGTCGATCAAAACGCGCGTCCCCTCCGGCGTCTCGGCGCAGAAGCGTCCCTCCGCGTCCACCACGACCGCGGCGCACTCCAGTCCGTTCGTGTCGAGAAGCGACAGCCGGATGCCGGTCTCCAGTTTGGCCGCCAGAATATCCAGTTCGATCAGTCCGCTCGAAACGGGATCGAAGGTTTGGAGAATCCTGGTCGGCTTCCCTGGTCCGGAGACAAGTTCCATGCAGGGGTCCGGAACCGTCACCTCGCCGTCAACGCGGTAGATCCATGTAGGCCGGTCGACCACTGCGCCCGAGCCTTCGGCAACGCGTACGCCGTGGTCGGGAATGTCGAAACCCACGTGACGCCCCACGGTCGAAGTCGCCGCGTTTGCGACCGTGTCGGCGGCGGCGTCCCGGAACGCGTAGACGCGGACGTCGTCGATCGCGCCCTTGGAATTGATGAAGAACGCCATTTGATTGCCCGTTACGTCGTCGGCAAACGGGTCCTTGGCCTCCAGGACCGCGGCGCCGTCTACAAAGAGGGTCAGGTTCTCGTTGTGCTTCTGCGCGATGACCCGGTGCCGCCTGCCCGCGACGATGCCGGAGGCAAAGCCCTCCATCATGCTTTCCGCGATGGCCGTTCCGTTCTTGACGATGTAGTTCTTCGTGTTCCTTCCCGTGCCGAAATGGAAGATGTAGGCGTTTTTCCTCCACTGCAGCCAACTTTCGCCGGCGCCGGAGTCGAATGCCAGCAGCGCGCTCAAGTCGTCCGGGGTGTCCGTCCAGGCCGTGTACTCGACACGCACGTTCGAGCCCATGGGCGTCGCGCAGGTCAGGAGCGCCAGCGGACCATTGCCGTGCAGGACGCCCTCGCGCACCTCCCAGGTCCCGGAGAGCGGACGCCACGCCTGCAACGCCTCGGGTGTGTTGAAGTCTTCCGCGAGCACAAGCCGCGCGCCCGGAGGGAAGGGAACACCGCGGGGAACGGGGGTGGCCTTGTCGCCGGCCTCGATCCGCACGTCGTCCACATTCCACACCTCCTCGATGCCCTCGATGCCGCCGCCGCGAACCAACAGGCACACGTGGGCGGCGTTGGTCGGGAGTTGGGCCGTCACCGAGAACTGCCGCCATTCTTCTCCCGGACGACAGGCGATTTTTGCCACCTGCGACAGGGTGTAAGGACTGAAAGACGCGCCGGCCAGGAGGTACAGGAAGGCGCCCGGATTCCGGTCGCGGCCCCGGATGTAAGCGGACGCCGTGAAGGTTTCGCCAGCCTGGTACGATCCCTTCCGGCTTGGGAACAGCACGCCGAAATGGACCGGCAGCCGGGTGACGAACTCCAGGCAGCCGGGGCCGGAGTGCGGGTTGTCGTCGACGATGCGCAGGAAGTCATCGACCGTCTTGCCCTCCTTTTGCGCGTCGCCGATCCACTCGTATAGAATCTCTCCCGAGGCGGGCACGTTGGTCGTGTCCAGGGCGCCGATCGTTCCGGGCAGCAGGTTCTCCGCCACCTCGGCCCGGAGCGTCACCGCCGCGAAAAACAGAAGGACGAGTGTGCGGTACCGCATTACGGTCAGCCTCTCTTTTTGGGTGTGTTACGGAAATGGCATCAGACGGACTTGCGTGATCAGGGCCGGGTCTGCGCCGTCCGAAATGCGTTTCAAGCATAGTGTGTGCATGCCAGGTTCGGGAACGTAAATCGTGCCAACGTCACACAAGACCTCCGGACAGTACCTGTTTCGAGGACAAGCCAGCAGTCCCGAGGGCGTGAGTTCGGCTTCGAGGGGCGTGACCCCGTTGTCCACGCGCATCCGCATGCCCCGGGGAAACGTGCCGGGGTCGCCGCAATGGTGGACGCAGACCTCGATGCGGAAACGGCCCGGCTTGCCCACGCGGTAGCTCCAGACCAGCGACGGCCCGGTCTTCCGCCAGTCCCGCACCATGCCGTTGTGCTCCAGTCGGATGCCTTCCGCGTCCCGCCAGTCGGCGAGGAACGCCGGTAGTGTCACGCTCCCGTCCGGCTGCTGGAGGAGGGTGTCGTCGGCCTCCGGCGGTCCGTCCAGGTCCAGCCGCAGGACGCGGACGGGTAGTGGCGATCCGTTCTCCGGAACATCGATCTCGAGGCGGTCAATGCCATTGTCGGAGCTCTGCGAGAACGGGATGGGCCGCGCAGGGCGGTCGAGGGGGACGATGCCGCGGACCATGTTCTTCAGGCCGTGGATGCGGACAACGCCGGTCTGGTCCTCCATCAGGAACAGGAACAGGGAGTGCCGCTTGCTCGTCATGCGCAGCCCCGGGATTTCGTAGCTGAACGGTCCGGCCTGCGTGCCGTAGACCGCCTCCCCATACACGGCCATCCAGTCGCCGACCTTCGCCAGCAGCTCCACGGAAGGGGTGGGGATTTCTCCGGCGGAGGTGGGACCGACGTTGAGAAGATAGTTGACGCCTTTCGAGCCGAGATCCGCGAGCAGTCGGATCAGGCTGTCCGATGTCTTCCAGTTCGTGTCGTCGCTACGATACCCCCAGGTGTCGTTCAGGGTGGCCGGGGTCTCCCAGTCGCCCTCGATCCGGCCCACGGGAACGATGTTGTCGCCCATGGACCCGTAGTCGCCCAGGTCGTTTCCGATGCGACCGGATACGAGGCAGTCCGGTTGGATCGACTTGACAAAGTTGCGCAAATCCAGGCTCTCCTCAACCGTCATGGCGCCTGGTGTGTCGAACCAGAGGATGGCGACAGGGCCGTATCCGGTCAGCAGTTCGCGCAACTGCGGCTTCACCT
>JAQULY010000174.1 GCA_028718445.1 Kiritimatiellia bacterium | reverse complement strand
GCTTGCCGCTGCGCCTCCGCATGCGTGCGGATGGTGCCGCTGAGCGTGACAGTATCGGGAATCACGTTGCGCGCGCTGCCGCCGGCGATACTGCCGATCGTCACCAGCGCCGTCTCGGTCGGATCGGTCAACCGCGAGACCACCGTCTGCAGCGCCACGACCACATGCGACGCCGCCACGATCGGGTCCACGCCCTTGTGCGGCGTGCCGGCGTGTGCGCCGCGGCCGCGGACCACGATGTCGATTGCATCGGTGGAGGCCATGGCCGCGCCGGCGCGCACGCCCACGGTGCCCAGCGGCAGGAAAGGCCAGGCGTGGAGGGCGAAGATGGCCGCGGGCGCCGGATCTTCCAGCGCGCCTTGCCGGCACATCTGCTCGCCGCCGCCGCCGCCCTCCTCGGCCGGCTGGAAAATGAACCGCACCGGACCGGCCAGTTGGCCGGCCTGCTCGGACAGCAGACGCGCCGCGCCCAGCAGGCAGGCCACATGACCGTCATGACCGCAGGCGTGGGCCCTGCCGGGGTGGCGCGAGACGTAGGGCTGCCCGCAGGCGTCGTCCACGGGTAGGGCATCCATGTCGGCGCGCAGCGCCACACAGGGACCGCGCTTGCGCGCTGCCAGCGTGGCCACCACGCCGGTACCGGCCACGCCGGTGCGTACGCGCATGTCCGGCAACCCGCCCAGCCACTCCGCGACACGGCCGGCGGTGTAGTGCTCCTCGAAGCCCAGTTCGGGGTGGGCGTGCAGATCGCGCCGCAGGGCCGTCAATTCCGGCAGCAGCGCCTCGATTCGGGATACGCAAGCGGTTGAGCTCATTGTCGGTTGCCTGATGCGTGCGGAACCAATGCAAGACTGCGCGTTATGATAGTCGCATTCGCGGGCAGGTGTCGAGCTTGCCCGGATTGCGTCGACACGGCCAGAGGTCGGCAGTAGAAGTGCGTGACAACGCCTACACTTGACCGGATACGCTTAACCGGATTGTCTTACACAAAGGAACTGGCAAGAGCGTCATGAACAATATGAAGCGATAATCCGGTCGACGATTACGGTCGACGATTACGGAATACGAGGAGACCAGTCCGAATCGTCAACCGAATGCCCACGAAAGACGCGAAAAGGCGCGAAAAGAGACGCCGCTGTCGCATGGAAGTCAGGTGTTAGTTTCACGCGGAGGCGCGGAGTTGTGAGTCGTTCAGGTTGAGGATACCCCAAATCGTCAACCGTAATCGTCGCCCGTAATCGTCAACCGAAATGGACGAAGACAGGGCGCCACAGTGTGTCTGTCCCCATCCGCTTTCGTAGTTCGTCTTACGAGGCATGGCACGGCCTCACATCCCTGGGTGTACCGCAGACCTTGCGACGCGTCTTCCAGGCGAGCTTCCTGAGCGTGTCGAGATCGCGGAGGACGGCGGGGGTGTGGTTGACGCGGTGGCCCTGACAGAGGGCGGTGAGCATGCAGCAGGGGGAGCGCAGTAGGCGGAGGTCCGAGGTCGGAGGGCAGAGGTCGGAAGTGAAGGTGCGTGACCCTTAAACGCTTACGCTTAAACGGATACCCTTAACCGGATCGTCTTACACGAAGGAACTGTAGGAGCGTCATGAACAAAATGAAGCGATAATCCGGTCGACGATTACGGGCGACGATTACGGAAAACGAGGAGCCCAGTCCGAACTGTCAACCGTAATCGTCGCCCGTAATCGTCAACCGAAATGGATAGAAAGAGGGGGGAGAAATTGTACGTTGGCGCCACAGAGTCTCTGTCCCCATCCGCCCTCCATGATCCCGCCGGAATCGGCCAGACTGTTACGCGGCCCCTATTCCGGCCGATCAAAGTCACCGAACTTCCTTCGGCGAAGCCACCTGGCAAAACTGCGCTCATCCCGGAATTGTGAGCGCATCTTCGCCGCCTGGATACAGCTATTGACCGCGTAGTAGGCCAGCTCTCTCAAGTCGGCGCGCTCAATTAAGCGGAACCCTCTGTGGACAATCATGTTGCGCTTTCCGGACAGGGTGCGAATCCTGTCGGAGATTCTGACACGTGCGTCCGGCGTCTTTCCAAGGAGAAAGGCCACGCCCTCATCGACGGGTAGTGTGGGTGAAACATAGCCAGGGGCCTCCGCGGAACGCAGATCATCGGGAACAAAGAGGGCTTCCAGGGCGATGTAGAACGATAGGTACTTCCGTGCCGCGTCTCGCTCCCGAACTGCGTTTGCGTTCCACTGAACAGCGGTGGCGACTCGTGCATCGAATGAGCTTGGGTTGCTTTCGGCCAGCAGAGCCGAGAAGTCCGCCAGTCCTACGGCAGCCAGCAGCTTGATCACTTTGGTGTTGATGGGCAGATTCAGCTTTGGGTCGGCGGTGGCAATGAAGGGGCCGCAGCCGTCGCACGATGACCAACGTTCATCGACATGTGTGTACGTCCATGACCTCGCATGCACAAGTTGGATAGGAGAGCAGCAGAGCAGCGAGAATCCGAGATCGCCGTCGAATGTAGCTGGGTTCTTGTGGCTGGAGAGCATCTGGAGACAGTCGAGCGCAAGCTGCACCTGCTGCGTCGCGATGTCCTTGGCGAACTCATGGTCACCCGACAGTTCGACCCTAGCGAGTACGATGTTGGGCGGCACAGGGTCCGGATGCGAACCGGTGATGTCCTTGATTCTGAGACGATGGTCGTCCACATCCGGATGCGTGCTTGAGATGAACCGGACTGGGCCAAGCGGGAATTCAGCCTGCTCAAGTCGCATGCCGGTTACCTGAATGTAGACCAGATGACGGAGCGACCCAAGGTTGGCGATATGCGCAAGAAGCTGAGGGACCGCTTGCTCGAAGCCGGGCGTCTGCATGTGCTCGCAGCAGAAGCGTTCGACCTCACGTGCACAGGTGCGCTGATGAACCTGCGGGTAGGCTGAGGCAACTGCGCGGATGACATCATCCAGGTCACGCGACTCCTCCAGAGAAAGGGACCAGCCGTTGTCGCCATAGGAGAAGGCGCGAGCAGGATCGGCGGGTGGTGCGGATGGGTGTGCGAAGATCCGCCGCAGCTCGGGTACAATGCGAGCAACAAGGGCTTTGTCTCGGTCGGCCATAGGATGATCGGGTCAGAACGGCAGGTCGCGCAGGTCTTCCACTGTGCGCTCGGCGGCGGGCGCCTGAGGCGGGGGTGCGGGTTGTCTGGTAGGAGGCGGCGAAGGAGGCTGGCCTGGAGACTGGGTGGGCGCTGCAGTGGCGCGCGGCGAGCCAGCCCCGGCGCCGGCCGGCCGTCGGTAGCAGAAGTCGGTGCTCAGGAGAACGCGGGCGGCGGCGTAGGGCGGTGCGCCGATGTCCTTTGCCTGCGGTTTGTGAGCGCTGTCATTGCAGCCCTTCCTCTTCGGGACGAGTTTGCCCGCGCGACAGCGATAGATGGCGTCCTTGTGGCCGGCGTAGCGTCGTGATCGGTAGTAGTCGCCCTTCTCGATGACTTCGGTGACCTGGGCCACGAAGACAAGCGGACAGCCGTTACCGTTGCCGGCGAAGCCGTAGACCCAGTCGTCCTTTCGGGCTCTGCGGCGGATGGCAGGCTTGCAGACAGCCAAGGACCAGAGGTCCTCGTCGACGCAGGGGGCGAGGCCAGTGTCGTACTCGAGCTTGTAGACGTAGTGACGAGGCTGCGGGTTCATGCGTGTGCCTCCGGCTGCGCGGTTGTCTCAGGCGGCTGGGATTCTGGGGCTGTCGAGGACTTCGGACTGCCGGCGAGAGCCTGAAGTGCCTTGGCGGCTTCGACGAGGCGGGCGAGGTCGGCAGGTTGCAGGGGGTTCTTGCACTTGTGCTTCTGGATGTAGTCGGCAAGCTGATCCATCTGGACGCAGTGCACGGCGCCGGTGGTGCCCCACTTGGCGTCGATGTAAGTGCGCGGGAAGACGAAAAGGCACTGGACGTAGGGGTCGAGGCGGGTGAGCGCCTTGATGCGGTCCTTCAGGTCCATCGTACGGCGCGTGAAGGCGCGGACGACTGGCTTGTCGGTCGGGCGGCCGTTGATGAGGAGCTCGCCCTTTCCGTCCGCGGCGACGGTGCCCTTCCAGTTCTTGACGTCGATGGCGAAGATGCCGGTGGGGCCGATGACAAGATGGTCGATGTTGCCGTAGCTGTCGGCAAAGTCGAGGTCGCAGACGACGGTGTAGGTGTCGGGCAGCTTCTTCAGGTAAGGGATGATCTCGCGCTCGCCGTCGGCGCCGTCCTGCTCCATGCGGGCCAGGCGGATGTGCTTGTCGAAGCGGCGCTCAAGGAACTTGAAGCACGGGATGACCGCGGCGAAGGCAAGTGCGGCCCCGAGGCAACTCCAGAGGTTACGGCGGCCAGCAACATACCCGGAGAGCCAGCCCATGGCGAACATAACGAGCATCACGACCACGAACATGGCCATGACAGCGTTCAAGCGGCGCTTGATGGCGCGCTCTTGCTGGAAGTCGGCGGGTTGTCCGATGAAGGTGGGCATTTGGCGGTGGAGAAGATTGGGAACAGGCGGGCTGTACGCTGCAGGCAGACTCAGCGGTCCAATCGCCCGGGTGTGATCCCCTGCAATTTCGCCGCCATTTCCCATGCAAAACCGTCCGTCATTCCGCCCACATAATCCATTGTACGTCGCAAGCAGTTGTATGCCGACCACCCGCCGACTGGGGCGTTATCATCTGAAGGCGCGTGATTCCCCATATGTGTAAGCACAAGACGTGATAGGCCACGCGGCTTATCTCCGCTAGTCAATCTATTAGCACTCTCTATTGTGGCGCCCGCAAACGCGTTCAGAATACAGCCGAGAGCAGCGTAGCAGCCCATCTCGACTTCGCGTTTGAAACGATTGCTGTAAATGTCCGCTTTCGCCCATTTCTTTGCCTTGTCAATCAACTTGAATGAGGGCGATGATCCCTCCAATAGGCCCGTCTTCGGAGTTCCAAAGCTGCCCTGCATGATAGCCGATTTGTTTGTCATGAAACCATCTATCTGAGCCTGAATGAGAGCGCTATAGACAGGTTCCCGCATTCGGGCGAAGTTAATTCTATGATATTGCGGTTTGTCAAGTATTGCGGCAACCCTTTTCCTCGTTTCCGGCGTCAGCACATCGAACATCGTTTCTTTCACTTCGTCGAACTTCAGAATACCGAGTTCAACAGCATCTTCCAGATCAATGGTTGCATAGCATATATCGTCCGCTGCTTCGGCTAAGTAGGCTAAGGGATGTCTACACCATCGGTCTGTGCCCTGGTTCCTCATGCCCAACTTCATTGCGACAGTAGACAATATGCATCGTTCTGACAGATACGTCCCAAACTTGCCTTCGTCTGTGTCCTTGCGCGCTGCACTTGTCCAGGGGTACTTCATGAAAGTACCCAGTGTTGCGAATGTCAGACGCAAACCGCCTCGGAACACATAGTTCTCTATTTGTGTCAAGGCGCGCAGTCCCTGGGCATTCCCTTCAAACGCCTTTATGTCATCGGCTTCGTCGGGTGTAAGTCCCTTGAGGTGGCAAGAGCCATCGCTCTTGACCCACTCTGACATGGCATCTTCACCCGCATGGCCGAATGGGGGATTCCCGATATCATGGGCGAGGCATGCTGCTCTCACCAATGAACCGATGTTCCAAGGTTGGATCGAACAAGGGAGTTCATCCTTTAACACTTCTCCTAAGTGGTTTCCCAGAGATCTGCCTACGCTTGCCACTTCTAGGCTGTGCGTCAGTCGTGTATGCGTGTGTGCACTTGTCGCGAATGGATGCACCTGCGTCTTACGTCCTAGGCGCCGGAAAGCATTAGAGAATGTTATGATATCACCGTCATGCTCAAATGGGTGACGGTGGTCTGCATAGGGGCGTTCTTGCCCCTCAATGCCGATGCATTCCGTTGAAAGCAGTCTGTTCCATTCCATACTCATTGTTGCGGGGCTATCTCTCTACCACACCTTGAACACCTTCATCACCTCGTCGCCGAGGTGGTTGATGACTTTGACGGCGATGCGGCCGGAAGATGGTTTGGGGAAGGGACGCGAGGTGTCGCTGTGGAGGGTGGCCCAGGCGTCGGGATCTATCTCGGCCCTGAGGGTGGTCTTGAGGGCGCTGTAAGGATCGTTGGCGCCGAGGAAGTGGGCGTGGCGGAAGAAGCTATCTTCGTTGTAGTCGGTGTCCACGAGCCAGCAGGCGATGCCATTGGGGCCGTCGCTGCGGACTTCGTCGGTCTGGGGGTGGAATGCCATCAGTCAGGCGCCGTTCACACACATAGAGGCACGATAGCGCGATTTGGACCAAAGAGCAAGGCGGGGAAACAGGGCAAACGCATCTATTTTGTCCGCCAAGCCAAACGAATTCGGAGTCTTCCGTGGAATCTGTGGGTGAATAGTCATCGCCAGCGTTCCTGGCGACGACGAAGCGGTTCGACGAAGCGTAAACCGATAAAGTGTGGGACGAAGTGTGCGACCAAGTCACTGCCGACCGTCTTTGAGGGTGCTCTGAGCATGGCCGCAATTCGTCTTGGATGGTCATGTCTCTGCTCGAATGCGAAAGGACTGTCCGCAACACTTTGTCGCACGCTTCGTCGGTTACACATCGTCGCTCGGCTTTGTCGTGCGGCATTCTGTCCTGAGAAACTCTGCCGTTAACCGCTCGACGATTACGGTCGACGATTACGGAAAACGAGGCGACAAGTCCGAATCGTCAACCGCAATCGTCGCCCGTAATCGTCAGCCGGAATGGACAGAAAAAGGGGGGAGGAATTGTACGTTGGCGCCACAGTGTCTCTGTCCCCATCCGCCCCCGTCGGCACGGCCAGAGGTCGGAAGTGAAAGTGTGTGACACTCAAACGCCTACGCTTAACCGGATACCCTTAACCGGATCGTCTTACACGACGGAACTGTCAAGAGCGTTATGAACAACATGAAGCGATGATCCGGTCGACGATTAGGGTCGACGATTACGGAAAACGAGGAGACAAGTCCGAATCGTCAACCGTAATCGTCGCCCGTAATCGTCAACCGAATTGGACGTTGGGCGTTACGCCCCATATGCTCCAACTGGACGGACATTTCTGGTCTGAATCCTGCCTTCCCGGGCGCTGCGAATACGTTGACGCGCACTCATGGCCGACGGTGGGCGGTCCGATACGTTCCGCCCTACTTCGGCGTCGGAACGAAAGGGGACGCCGGAAGCCGCCAGACCATTGGAAGTATGAGCTACGGGAGAGTCCCGGCAGCATAAAACGTTTACAGAACAGCAGAATACGTGTAGCCCACGAGCCGCGAACCCTTCATCATATTGGACATGGCAAGCGGAATAGCCACGCGAGAGAAGGGGACGCGCGTTCTGGCCATCTGCGCGCACGATGACGACGAAGTCATCGGCGTCGGGGGAACCTTGCGGTCGCTGGTTACGGCGGGCGCCGACGTCACGACGCTGATCTTCGCCAATGGCAATGAGGGCTATCAGCGGTTGGCGGAGCGCGACCTGATCGTCAAGCGGCGTGTGCGCGAGCGCGCGAAAGCGCAGCGTATCCTGGGCACGCGCGGTTACATCGTGCGCGAGTGCCACGATTTCGAGAACCTGGATCGCGAGGACGTTTACCGGGAAGTCATGCGGGCCGTACGGGCCGTCAGGCCGCAGCTGGTGTTCTCACATCTGCCGACCGATTACCTGGCGCACCGTACCCTGGCGCAGGTGGTGCCCGAGGCGGTGTGGCAGGCCGGGTGGCTCTGCTCGCTTGAACTGGGCCGGCCATGGAGCGTGAACCGCCTGTACCTATTTTCAGTGCTCGAACTGGTCGCCAAACCCTCGCACATCGTGGACATCTCCGCGACCTTCGCCGACAAGCTGAGAGCCATGCGCGCCTACCGGTCGCAACACGAGGTGGTGCCGGACATTCTGAATCAGATCGAGGCCAGGGCCCGCGTCTACGGCGCCATGGCGGGCGTGCGGTACGGCGAGGCCTTCAGACGGTCGCAGGCGATCCCGGTCGTCTGTCGGGCCGCCGACTTGCCGGTCTCCAGGTGTTGACGATCCCTACCCGATGGACGTGGAGCGATGCAATGAATTCCCGCGAACGCTTCATCGAAACCATGACCTTTGGCCGTCCCGACCGGCCGGCGGCCGGCGACTACTTCGCCTACGAATCCACGCGCGAGCGCTGGGAACGCGAAGGGCTGCCGCGGGGCACGGATCTCAACGCCTACTTCGGCATGGACTTCTATCCCTTCCACGGGCCGCAACGCCTGCCGGTGCGGGACAGCATCTGGCCGGTGTATGAGGAGACCGTGCTGGAGGAGACGGAGGAGTTCCGAATCCTGCGGACCGGCGCGGGCGATATCGTCAGGGTGTTCAAGAATGTGCCGCCGCCCGCCATGCCTCAGTTCATCGCGCCGCCCGTCCGGAGCCGGGCGGATTGGCGGGAATTCAAGAAACGTCTCGATCCCGCTTCGCCGGAGCGGTTGCCTGAGGATCTGGCCGCACGCGCCGAAGCGTTGAAGACGCGCGACTATCCTTTTGGCATGTGGGTTGGCGGCGGCTACGGCTACCTCCGCAACTGGTGGGGCGTGGAGGGCATCTCCATGCTCTTCTTCGACGATCCCGCGCTGGTCGAGGAGATGGTGGAGACGCTGATCCACCTCTATGGCAGCCTCTTCGATCGCGTGGTTGCCGCCGGCATTCCGCTGGACTGGGTGATGTTCTGGGAAGACATGGCCTACAAGACCGGCAGTCTGATCTCGCCCGCCTTGTACAAGAAATACTGTCTTCCCTTCTATCGCGTGATGATCGAGAAGATCCGTGCCGCTAATGTCCCTGTGCTGATGCTCGACTCTGACGGCCGTATTGACGAACTGATTCCGATCTGGCTCGACCTCGGCATCACCATCATGCACCCCATGGAGGTCGCCAGCGGCATGGACGTGATCGCGGCGCGGAAGCGCTACGGGCGCTCGATCGGCTTCTATGGCGGCATTGACAAACGCGCGCTCGCGGGAACGCGGTCCGATATCCGCGCCGAAGTTGTGCCCAAACTCGAAGCGGCCTTCGGCGAGGGCGGATTCATCCCCGCGTGCGACCACGGCATTCCGCCAGATATCTCCTTTGACAACTACCGGTACTTCCGGGATCTGATTCGGGAGTACTCCGAACGCTGAATGGGGCAGATTGCGCTCTAGAGGTTAATCCAATGGGAAAAGTACGAGATCGTTTCTGGCTCTGGGGCCACGAGGCCGGTTCGCACAATGGCATGTGGCATCTGCCAAGGCCATCGCGCATGACGCCGGCCGAGGCGGCCTACTACATGGGTATTCCCAATGTAGTGATGGTCCGCTTCCGCAACCTGCCGAAGCCGCCCTTCGATCAATACGCGCTCTCCCTGGCACCGCTCAAGCGCGTGACCTGGTCGATTGTCGGAGATTCGAGCACGGTAGACAACAACGCGGGCGGCAGCGATCTGGAGGAGGTGCTCCGGCTCTCCCGGAAATGCCCCAACATCCAGGCCGCGATCATGGACGACTTCTTCCACCGGCCGTCGGATTGTCTCACGCCCACCGAGGATCCCTACAGCCGCTACACCGTGGCGGAGCTCCACGACTTCCGCCGGCGTCTGCATGCCGCTCCGCGTCCCCTCGACCTGTGGGTTGTGCTGTACGAGCACCAGTTGGATCTCCCGCTGTCGGCGCACCTGGCCGCGTGCGACGTCGTGAACTTCTGGACTTGGAGCGCCCGTAATCTGCCGGATCTCGAAGCCAACCTCCGGCGGGTTGAGGCACTCGCGCCGGCGCAGCGGAAGATACTCGGTTGTTACATGTGGGACTACGGTCCCGGCGCGCCCATGCCGGTGGAGATGATGGAGCATCAATGCCGCGTCGGACTCGAATGGCTCGCGTCGGGCCGCATTGACGGCCTGGTCTTCCTCGCGAGCTGCATCTGCGACATGGAAATCGAGACGGTCGAATGGACGCGGCAATGGATTGCCCGGGTGGGCGACCAACCGCTGGCCATCGAAGGGACCTGCAAATAATGTCTGGCATGAAAGACAATAATTAACAGAACGTCCGCAATATCGGGCATTCACCAACCGGGCGCGATCAGGCCAGCATAGCGCCGGCGCGCTCCAGCACCGTGGCGGCGTCTGGGCAGGCGATGGTGGGGCAGGGAAGGCTGCGACGGAAGACT
>JAQULY010000173.1 GCA_028718445.1 Kiritimatiellia bacterium | reverse complement strand
TGATAGAATGTCACCTTCCTCCCATTGAGCCGCGTGTTCTTCATACCGGAGAAACGGGCCTCCGGAATCACGTGGAGCCCGTTTTGACAGGACCTCCATTCTTCGACGTCGGCTATTTGAACCCCCCAATCAGTCGGTTCGCTGGCAAAATGGTGAACCATGTTGTTGTAGCGCCCCGGACTGTGCATCTGCACGCGCAACCATTCCCGAGCCGACTGATAGTAGTCCTGCCAGCGGTCGATTTCCTTTCCGGTTTCGTCCAACAGCCGCACCTCAAGCGCGCGGCCAAAGGTTTCCGGCCCAACGTTGTACCTGAAATCGCATTGAATGCTTCCCTCCGCCGGAACACTGACGGTTTCCCGGGCCACCTCCTGTTTGTCATCCAGGTCCGTGATCTGAATAGCAGCAAGTGTGAGTGTCTTTTTGGCTAGAGACGTATTTATCAGGAAGACGGTGGCCACGGCGTCCTCGCCTTCTTCGTACAGGATTTTATCCGTTCGAATGCCGGTGATGGTGACCGTGTCCTTCCGGGCTTGCCGGATGCCGACTTTATAACCCAATGCCGCTGCGCGCGCCTCTCGAGCCTTGATCGCAGCGGGTTGGCCCGGCTCCCGCCCCGCCAACTCTTCCAGCACGTGCGTCAGCACGATCATCTCGTTGTAACGGGTTGCCTGAACAATCGAAAGACTGGGCGTCAACACATAGGGAGCCAATCGGTCGATTTCCGCCTGCAGCGAGACCATCAGCTCGCGATCGAGTTTGTCTTTGCTCTGCCCGAACGCAGTCAAGGCGTCGCGATAGCGCCGCGCGTTCTCGGCGAAAACACCGTCCGCTTCCACCATCTCCATTGATTCGATCAGCGCGCCAGTTCCGAACAGTCTCTCCTCGGTCGCCACGATCCGGTCGAGCGCGGGCGTAGAAGGCGTGATATCCACGCCATCCATGTCCACCGCGCCTTCCATGACCCCGAGCCAGGGGTGCACGAGGTTGAGTCGCGGTGTCTTCATGAGCAGACGCCGGTAGCGGACCCATTGCGCGCTGTCCACGTTCACAGTAAGTGAAGCGACCGCATCGGTTCCCAGCAGTTGTTCGGCGCGACCGTCCGGAGTCTGGTGATAGGACAAGACGTTCAGCGCAAGCTTGCCCTTGCCACGAGCCCAGACCGTGTAGATTTCAGTTCGGTCGGCCCACAAGTACCCGTGGTAGCCGGTGAGATAGATGTCCCTGCCGGAGAGCCGAGCGAAACCGTCGGCCTGCGCACCGCCAACGCGCGGAAACTCCACGCGGCCGTTCGCGCCGTACACGCTCCACCATATCGGCCATTCCGCGACATCCGGACAGGTCCAGCCCGCCGCGTGGAATTGGTCCACATTCGCCTGCGTGAAGTACGGAGGATTGGCGCCTCGTTGATTGAACGCGCCATTCCTGACCAAGCCGCTTCTGGGCGCTTCCCCGCCGAATGCGGAAAAAACCGTCAGAAATGCGACAGCGATTCCAGGGACTGTCCGTTTGCCAGATCGCCTCATCGCACGCCCTCCGTCAGCTCCGTCATCAAGTTCTTCATCAGGGTTGACCATCCATCCCACTCCCACCAGGCCGTTTCGCCTTGGCCAGGTTCGCCGGTCGGACTAAGCGTCAACACGGCCACTGTGCCTTTGCCGTAAACCCCAAGGACCAAGGCCGGTTGGCCGCCCGCTTTCAACACCACGGATGCTCCCGCTTTCGGCGTCACGAGATGCCGCCAAAACACTTTCGGATGATTCTCAAAAGAGATTCCCCGTAGAAGCGAATCGCCCTCCCGCGCGGGCTCAAGATTCCACGCTTTTCCTTTGCCGGACCACTTCAAATCGAATGGACCGGATAACGTCACCGGCAGCATTTCCGGGACCCGTGTCCCCTCATATTCGCCATTGCCCAATGCATACGGCCCGCCGGTCACCAGGAGCCTGCCGCCCTCGCGTACATAGTCGCAAAGCATTTCAAAACCGGTACCCCCGATGGCCTTGAAGTTCACGTCGCTCAGAATCACGACGTCATAGCCGAATAGTTCCTCATAACTTCCAGGGAAACTCTCGATCGCGTTCGGCGGACAGTTGGCCCAGGTAAATTCCGGGGACGCGCCGCCGGCCGATTTCCAGCCCGCCAGCGCGTCGTCCAAGTTCAGGATGTGCGTATAGAGGCCGAAGACCACCAGGCACTTGAATCGGCCAGGCGCCGGTCGGGCCACATTGGCAAAATCGGGTTTGTCGAACGACTTGACCTTGGGCGGCGGCTTCAGCGCATAGGCGTCGGCGGAGGAGCCGGCCAACGCGCCGCCTTTGTTCGCAAACCAGCCATAGCGCCGCTCGTATTCGAACTTGTCTCCGGCGTAGTAGTGCTCAAAGGCGTCCTCAAAACCAGGGCCCGAAGCCTTTACCCGGACCACGACACCTTCCGCCACCGCCTTGGGATGAATGCGGAAAACGCGGCGGATCTTCTCGTACCCCAGCCTGTCCAGCGTGAGTGTCTCCGTCCCAAGAGTCTTCTT
This sequence comes from Kiritimatiellia bacterium, assembly GCA_028718445.1. Classification (GTDB taxonomy): domain Bacteria; phylum Verrucomicrobiota; class Kiritimatiellia; order RFP12; family JAAYLN01; genus JAQULY01. The sequence continues at coordinate 7,646 of JAQULY010000173.1, read as the reverse complement.
GTCGGACCAACTCGTCGCCGTCACCTTCAGTGTTACCTCCCGAAGCGGGCGGCTTACCGCCGCCAGGTCCAGCGCGATCTCGACGGCATCGCCTTGCTCATGACCCCGGATGTCCGCGACCAGATTCGACGAGGCAAAGACAAAATCCTCGAAATCCTTGACGGGCTTGATCATGGACGTGGTCCGAAAGCTTTTGCCCGGGGCCACCGGCATGGTCTCCATAAACCACTCGGCCGTGAAGCCGCACGTGTAGATCTTTTGGAGATAGTTGTAGTCGAAGGTGAAGACCATCCCTCGTTTTGTCTTCTGATCGCGCACCGCCATCCAACCTGCCGTCGGTTCCAGGATCCAGTCGGAGCCATATTGACTGTCATTCGCATCCGTAGGCTGAATCTGGTACAAGATGCCGCGCTCGGATGGGAGGCACCACACGTCATTGCGCCGGTTTCCATTCAAAACCAGGTTGTGCTGCACGTAGAGCGACACGCCGCGCGAGTCCTGGGTTGGATTCCCGATCTCGTGCACCACCTCGATGCAATCGCTGTCCACGTTCAGCCAGATGGTCTTCTTCACCACCAGCCCGATTAGGTCGGGCGAGGTTGCCTTGGCCATGGAAGCGACTCTGTCTGCGTTCCCAGCGCCGCCCCCCTTCGCCGGAACCGTCACCCACTCCTTCAAGCCGATCCGCCGATCTGCCTCCTTCACGACTTCGTAGTGGTAAGGCAGATGCATCAATCCGCTCGGATATGCATACTTGGCCCAATGGTCCAGGAACATGCCGGAGGCGTCGTCGGACGCGATCAACTGTTCGCCGTTATCCAGGAACCGGAAGCTTACGCAGCGTCCGCCGCGCGCCGGCTCGAACGTCAGTTCCTCATACGCATTGCTGATCGTTACGAGCGTTCGCCCCCCCTGCGTCGAAGTCGAACTCCCCAGGGTCGGCTCAGCGGCTCGCGCCGACAACGTCATGAGACCGACCGCCAAACCCACGTGAATTATGAGCGCTTTCATCGCATTCGTCCCTTCCCCAACGGGTTCACTCGGCCACGATTTCCTGTTCCGCGATTCCCAACCACTCTCCTTGCGGATGTCCCCTGGAAGCGGCCGAAAAGATAGTGGTGCGCACGAAGCGTGCAGCGGATGCGTCGTCCGTTCGGTCCTCGCTCAGGCATCCTTCAGCGGTCTTGCGCCCAATCATCGGCGTCCACACTTGGCCGTCCTGGCTCGCTTCAATCTGATAGGTGACGTTCGTGTAGAGGTACCCGAAATCCGTTCGGATCGACTTCACACTGACGGTTCTCCCCAGATCCCGCTGGATCCACTCCGGACCCGGACCGCCGGGATTCCAAGCCGTGTTGGGGTCGCCGTCAAAGGCCATATATGGCTGCGTGGCATAGCTCTTGGATGCCTTGATGGACAGCTTCAGTGGCGCCAACTCCAATTCCTTCTCCGTGGTGGCAAGGAAGCCATCGATCTGCCGCTGCCGGTTCTTGGGAGCCCCATCCTTTTCAACCAGCGCTTGCCTGCGTAGCGCTTCATAGAATTCGGCGGCAGGCGGCGGCGGTGGCTGTCCTCTTTGTCTCGCCTCCGCGGCCCACTCCTCCCGATTCAAGGTCCACACATACTGGACGGCCATATGCGTGCGCCGAACGCGCCTCAGCAAGTCGGCCTGGCTCGCTACCGCCTGCTCGGCCTGACGGAAGAACGACTCGGCCTGAAGCATGACATCGTAGTTGACGAACGGAGATGGCTCCAAGTCTCCGCCTTGAAACAATTGGCAATTCCCTTTGATCGCGGCGTCGTGGATCAAATTGATATACTTCAGAACATACTGTCCTGCCGGTCCGTAGTACCCATGCACGAACTCGGCAATCAACGCCTGGTCGTCCTGGAAGGGATTCCACAGCAAGCGCGACAGGAGCCATGTCCGCAGTTCGTCGAACTCCGCCGCCGTAAAGTGGCTCCCTTCTATCAGACAGCCTTTCACGCCTTGTTGCGCCAGCACACGCAGATTCGGCCCGATCGTGCGCAGATTGGGATAGGGACGAAGATACCCAAGCATATAGTCCCAAAAAAAGAGATGGGGTGAGATGGAACTCCAATCCCGCAGATTGTCCAATATCTTGGCGTTCACGGGCGCGTCAAAAGCGCGCATGAAGTCGCAGGCGCCGAAGTTGCACAACCGAACCGCGACGTTGGCGCGCGGCCGGGTGAGTTTGGGGGCGGGCCGGGTATGAAGGTAGGCCAGGGTTTCCACCAGAACGTCGGGCCGAACCTTTTCGACCTGCTCGGCCACGGCATTGACAAACCGCAACAGAGTCCCCGCACCTGATCCCTCCTCCTCGTCAATCTTCCGGCACTTGTCGCAACGGCAGTAGTTATCACTGCCGTCGATCTGAGATACATTGACCATCGTCGCTCCCGGATTCTGTCGCAGATCCTCCAGCACCGCTTCCGTAACGACCTTCAGGACGTCGGGATTGCTCAGGCAGGGCTGGCTGTTCCTGACCCGCTTGCCGTTGATTTCCGCGAACCAGTCGGGATGCGCGTCGAAATACTTTTCCGCCGGCAAATAGGCGTAAAACGTGTGGCAATTCTTCTGCCCTGGCATTGGATACAGAATGCCGCCGCCATGTTTCTCGTCGATCGTGAAGGAGACCGTTGTCGCGGCTGGAGCGCCAGGGTCCCAAGTGGCGTAACACATCCGATTGACGCGATTGTGGGCCGACCAATCCTGATTCCAGGCCGAAACAAAGTGCAGTTCGCCGCGCGTGGCAAAGGCTGGCTCTTGAAGGATATTCAGCGCCGGAATGTTCAGTTCCGGCTTTCGTGGAACGAATGTGGCGTCAGCCGCCCACCAGCGCACCCCCAGGACATTGTCGAGAAGATGATACGCGGCATACAGGGTTCCGCGCGGACTTCCTCCCACGAGCACGAGATCGCATCCCGACGTTCGAACGACGATCTCCTCGCTTTCCAATTTCTCGACGGTTTCCTTGTCCAACAGACGGCGACTGAGTTCACATGGTCCCACCACGATGCGGCGCGTGCGCGGCGCCTGTGTCTCGTCAACCACGGGAAACGTGGCGCCGGTCATTTCGTGAAGATAGTCGGACAACTCTTGCGCCGCATATCGCTCGGCTGGTTGACAGTCCGACGCATGGACGATGGCATACGCCGTCTTTCCCTCCCGAGCCAGTTGCAGTTCGGAATTCTCCGTACGGTCCGAGACGCAGCCGGCAAACCCGAGCGCCAGGCCCAATACGCAAGCCTTCAGTCCGATGGATGTCATTTTCACAAGACGCGTCCTTTCTGCCTCCTGTTGCCGGTCTCAGGGTTCCAGCCACAACAGCCGATAGTCGTGCCGAGAGATCGGAAGGTCAATGGCGGTAACCCTCATCGGCACGTTGGTTTGAGACTCATAGTCCAAGATCGTTTTGGGAAGGAAGCCCAACGCCGCCGGATTGAACTGAATCGTCGCGGATTGCGCGCCGCCCAGATTCGCGGCCACCGCGACGGCTTTGCCAGGACGGCTCCAGACGGAGATTTCGACATTGGTCGCCGAAACGGTCGCGGCCGGGTCTTGTGCCCAATAAGGATGATAGGCGACATCGGTTGACCCAATATCAAAATCGTTCATCCACCGATAAGCATTCGTCAGGCTCAGCGTGTCCATGCCGCCTGCCGGCCAAATGGGGATTTCATGGAGCAGCAGAAGCGCCAGCTCGCTACGCGTTCCCCGCAGGACGGCATCGCGCTGTTTGACCGCATCCAGCTTGATTTCGCTGAGGAACATCGGGACCACACCGAACTGCCGCCCCATGATGTGGGACCGGATGTAGTCCAGTGGGAAGTTGTCGATGTAGTCCCGGTCCACCGTATCCATGAAACGCACCTCGCCGTCGATGGCGAACGTGGTGAAAGCGAAACAGGGCGGCAGCATGGCGCTGGACTTGTGGACGGCGGCGTAGTTGGGCAGCCCCAACTCCTGATAGACCGCGGCGTCGCGTTTCAGCAGGGCGCGCAGGGGCCGGATCAGGAACTCCGGTTGTGCTCGCCCATCGTCCCGCGTGAAACCGTAGCCGAGCGAGGCGTCCTCGGTCGGCGTGAGATAAGCGTTATCCTCGTAGAACGCATGCAGGCCGCAGCGCGTGAGCATTTCACGCAACGACCAGGCGCGGAAATCGCGGTAGCTGGACGCGCCATGCCCCTTCGCCCGAGCCCATTCGCCGCGGTAGCGCACGAATTCCGGGTTGGCACCCGCGACAGACGAGCAGACGCCGGAATCCTGGTAAGTGAACAGCGTGACGCCGGCGCCGGCGTAGTTCGAGATGGAGTTACGCGGATAATCCCAACTGAACGGGTAGGGGGCGAACTCGGGCAGACAGAGGTAGAGAATCTGGAACGAAAAGCGCTTCAGGTTCTGAAGTCGGGCGAGTCCCTGCGTGAGCCCATGCCCGTAGTAGGGGAAAATCATGGACCGCCAGCGCGGCGGCAGCGGCTTCATTGGGGTGGCTTCAAAGCCGAACTCGATCGTGCGGGATGCGGTCAGTTGCAGCGGCGCGCCGATGAGGTTCAGGCGCAGGATCACATGGCCGGATTCCCGCAGTATCTCGATGGCCGGCTGCGTATCGTCCAGATGCCACCCCCGGTCACTCTCGCCGCACCAGCTCAGGCCGCGGTCCTCGTTGCCCAGCCAATACAGCGGTTTGAAGCTGCCACGCAGCGCCTTATTCTTCGTGCGCAGACTGTCCCAAACGCGCCCGTTACCGGCCGGCAACGCGCCGGAGTAGCCGCGCCTGATGCTCTCCGGCACCTCGTGCAACAAGGTGGCCTGTTCTTCGCGCAGCGGAATGTCCAACGTCAGCCCCGCGATCGTCGTCGGCTTGCGCGGGATCAACTCCAGCCCGATCCAGGCGAAGCCGTCGTACTCGATCGTGCTGCGGATGCGGACGCGCGTGTCGCCAAACTGCCCTTCGGCGTCGAAGACAGCCTGTCGCTCGTCGCTGGCGGACAGGCTCGAGGGCTTGACGGCCTCCACTGACTTGCGTTGGCGGCCATCCTGCCAAAGGAGGGCCATGGGACGGGCCAGCAGCGGCTCGGTGGCCTTGCCTACCGTCGGTTCCGTCTGCGTGGCCGTCATCTGGTCGAAGAGGCCAAGTGGACCTACCAGATAGTCACGCCCGAGGAGCGACACGTGGTTGCTCGCCGCCTTCAGGGGAGTGTAGGGCGCGAGTATGGCGTCGCTCAGTCCGGCGGTGCACCCGATCCAGGGGTCCGTCTTCCACCTGCCGGTTTCGCACTTGATCGTCTGGCCGTGAGTCGTGAACTCCGTCCACGGTTCCTTGTTCCACGGAATCTCGTTGGTCACAACCGACAGGGCGGCGCCGTCCCCATCCAGCAACGCGCACCGCACATCGTAGGCGCCCTGCCACGGGTCGGCGCCGGGAGCCTCCGTGTAGGGAATGATCCCGGGGATTCCGATGGCGAAGTTGCGCAGCGGGTCGGAAGGCGCCGGGAAGTTGGTGCTGAACAGGGCCTTGCCGATGACGGGCGTGTTGATTCCGGCACTGACATCTATCCGCACCTGTCGCACCCTCTTCCGCTCGGCTAGCGAGCTGAAGTCAATGGCGTCCACCCACAGCCGCTGGAAGGATGGCTGATACCGGACCTCGAAATCGAACGCCCGGTTGAGCGTCTTCGGGAAGACCGGCGTTTCGGGCGTGCGCGCGAAGGTGAAGCTCTGCTGGAAGTACGTCTTGCCGGAAGCGGGCGCCGTGACCTTTAGCGAGAAGCCGTTGTTGTCGGTGAGCGCGGCGGCCTCGTCCACCTCAAGCGGAAGGGTCTCTCCCGGATTGAGGTGGGCGGTCACGATCTTGGTGGCGAGAGGTGCACCCTTGTCGGACAGCACCGTGGCTTCGATCCGCAGATCGACGGCGGTCGCGCCGTTGACGATTTCTCCGCGGAAACCGAAGCGGCCCTGGAGCAGCGGGGCCACGCTCAGGAGCCGCACGGTGGGAGCTCCGCTATCGAAGACCAGGCGCGCGCCGGTGGTGCAGTCGAAGCGCATGACACCTTGGCTCGTGGTTTCCGCCACGCGCGTCGGCGAAAGCGTGGTCCACATGGCCGGCCAGCCTGCTTCCATCGCGCCCCAGATGCGCGTGAAGTGGGCCAGCCACTGTGTCCCGTCGGCGATCGGTTTCTTCTGGTCGAGGTCTTCCAGCGGAATGGCCAACTCCGCGTCCCAACGGTCCGCCGCGACCCGGTTCTTGAACTCCCACCTGCCGTCCCACTCCGCCTTGGCGGGGAACCCCAGTCCGTCCGGCGAGGTGTCCCAGGCGATGTCGTCTTTGGAGTTGCCCACAAACTGATAGTGGCGGTCGTGACCGTATTGATCGGGGTTCAGAATAACGTCCAGATAGTCGTTGCCGAAGACCATGCTGTCGCGCACCAGCGGTGTTGTCAGCAGCCGGGCTCCCGGCGGATAGACCGGGAGCTTAAACGCCATGTATAGCATGCGGTCGTCGTAAGTGACGTACGCTACCGCCTGCCGCGGGTCGAGTCGATGATTCTGCATCAAAACGAAACCGGTGATCGCGGCGGCATGCTTCCATTCGGCCTCACCGATCGTGCCATCTATTGAAGGGGGCGGTCCGCGGCGAGGCACCGTCAGAAGCGGTGCCTCGCCGGCCTTGGCCGCGATGGCGATAGCTGCCGCCAGCCCGAGAACGGTGGCGGATGCGGACCTTGCCGGGTGACGGAATTGTGTAGACATGGATACCGTTACCGGAGAGTGACGACAGTGCCCCGTAGAGGAATCCATTCATAGGCGCCCATGTCTACCCGGCCATCGAGCACTCGACGTGTCCCGTCAAGGTCCCTGGCGGTTGCCATCCACGCCTGGTTTGTGCCGGTGTTGACGCAGGGGGAGGAGAATTTCAGCCGATAGTTGCCGGCAGCCCGGTCCAAGAACTTCGGATCTGCCGTGGTATTGCCACCGCCATCCATGGACGCGGGAATGGTTGTACCGGCGCAGCAGTTGCTGAAGACGCCGTAGCCTGCCACATGCACGAAGTTGGGATAGGATCCCGTATTGAAGTACACGATGCTGTTCCACGACGTTAGAAAACCATAGATGCCCCCGGCGCCGCCGGAGGTGCCGAACTGATTGCCTTTGTTGTCCACGATTGTGCAGTTGTTTACGTCACCCAGGCCATAGCCGCCACCCGTGAAGCCGTTGTTGCCCGTCACCAGGCAGTTCGTCAGGTGATTGCGGTACGTGCCGGCTCCGCTATATCCAATGTTCCCAGTGATGATGCTATTGATTACAGGGAAATAGTAAACGGTAGTGCCTAACTGGTAACCGGACGTTCCGCCACCGGCGCCGGTTGCCAATCCCATTGGAGCCGAGTTGCCTACAATCAGGCAGCCGATGACGGTCCCGCAGAAGACGCCGCCACCGGAACCCATATTGCCCGCGTTTCCGGCCGAGTTGCCGGCAATAAAGCAGTTGGAGATGACGGGCGTCGCAGTGAGTTCGCAGTAAACGCCGCCGCCACGCACATCGGGGAGGCCGCCCATCGTCTCAAGGGTCGCGCCGTTGGTGATCGTGAAGCCGATCAGCCAACCGGCGTTCATCCACACGC
>JAQULY010000172.1:1914-10177 GCA_028718445.1 Kiritimatiellia bacterium | reverse complement strand
CGCGTGCCCTGGCTTTCGTGCGCGCGAACGACGGCTGGCGCAATACCTTTCGCATCGCTTGGCGCAAGCTGCGCCGATGCGGGCTCGGCGACGCCTTGCGTGCCGTTGGCGCGCACGCCTCTCCCGTGCCCAGGCGTCCTGATTGGCGTTACCGTCGGTACATCGTCCTGCACGAGGGTCGCCCTAATCCGCGAGCGCTCGCGTTGGAACTGGCGAGCTTGCCGCGGCACCGCCCAACCATCGTCGTGGTTGTTCCCACGGACATGGAGACGCTCCGCCCCATGCCCGCCGCGACGCCGTTGCGGTCAGCGGCGCCACCCGACGCGTCCCGCACGCCTCCCGCGGCATTGCGTGCCACCCTGGCGTCCCTGGCCAGACAATTTCTTCCCGCTGATGACGTCCGTATCGTGCAACCGGCAAGGGACCGCTCGCCCGCCGCCGCCCTCAGCGCCGCCTGTGCCGACTGCGCCAGCGACTATCTCGCGCTCGTCTGGCCAGGCGACCTGTTGCATCACGATACCGTCCTGCGCATGGCCCAGGCGATCCTTTTTGAGAGAGGCAAGGCATCCGGCACGGCGCCTGACCTCCTGTATACGGATGAGGACCGGCTCTCGGCGGACGGGCGGCGTTGCGCGCCTCAGTTCAAGCCGCAGTGGTCTCCCGACACGCTCCTCGCCTACCCCTACATCGGTGACCTGGCGCTCTATCGCCGCGCCGCCCTGCTCGCCGCGAGCGGCTTCCGCGACGGGCTCGGAAGCGACACGGCCTACGACCTCTGTCTGCGCGTCACGGAACGTACGGACGCCATCGTGCGCGTTGCCGGCGTGGGCTACCACCGCTCCTCCGCCTCTACCTGCGCCACCAACATCGCCGATCCTGCCGCCTTCGCCAAGGCCCTGACCAGCGCCATTGCCCGCCGCGGCCTGCCGGCACGGGTTGTGGAGCCGGGTGGAGACGCCAGTGAACGGGGGCCAGAGGGATCGAAACGCTCAACGACAAACGCTCAACGCTCAACCCTCAACGCGACAACTCCCCATCTAGTCTACGACGTCACCGGCGCGCCGCTCGTCTCGATAGTAGTCCCGACACGCAATCACGGCGCGGATGTGGATGCCTGCCTGGCATCCGTGTTCGATCTCTCGACCTACCGGCACTTCGAGATCCTTCTGGTAGACAACGGCAGTGACGACCCCGTCAGCCTGGGCGTTTTCGAGCGGTACCGCGCCGAGCGCGGCGTTCGCGTCATGCGTCGTGACGAACCATTCAACTTCTCGCGCCTGATCAACGCCGCTGCCGCGGAGGCGCGCGGCCAGTTCCTGCTCTTTCTGAACAATGACACGATCGTGATTTCGCCGGATTGGATCGAGCGACTGCTGGGTTTTGCGCAACGTTCGCATGCGGGCGCAGTCGCGGCGCGGCTGCTGTATCCTGATGGCACCATCCAGCACGCCGGCGTTGCCAAGGTCGGCGATGGCCCCACGCATGTCTTCGCACGCCTGCCGGCCGACTATCCGCATCCGCGCTGCCAGTTGGATGGCAACTGGTCGGCGGTCACGGCGGCCTGCATGATGGTGGACCGCGCCAAGTTCGAGAGGGTGGGCGGCTTCGACGAAACGCTTGCCGTGGCCTTCAACGACGTGGATTTCTGCTTCCGGTTGCGCGACCGCGGCTTCTTCAACGTGCTGGCAGCCAGCGCCGTCCTGATTCATCACGAGTTCAAGAGCCGCGGCAACGACCGTTCACAGGATGACCGGCGCGCTCGCATGTTCGCCGAACTAGAGCGCCTGTACGCCAAGTGGCCACAATACCGCGACGATCCCTGCTACAACCCGAATCTATCCCGGCGTCTCCCTGACTTTACTCCGCGTGTTATACCATAGTGGTACGAGCGAGCGGCCCTTGCAGCACTCGTTGATTACATTACCTGTTGCAGCACTTGTTGATTGTGAAGAAGGATCCTCACAGCTACAATCAAACGACTTCTATGGGCCATTTTGAACGACTACTGAGAGATGCCGGCTACAGGCTTGATCATGCCTCCGAAGTCTGGCATAGGCCCACATTCCAGGGCATACCATACACGGATGGGGCAGCCCTGGAGGCGCGTATTGGCGAGATCGTCTCACATGCCCAGGATGTCTCAGTCCTCTCGCCCGAGCTGCGTCTGAAGTGTAACGATTGGCCTTCGTTGTACCATCTTTCAGGCTCGCGCGCGAACATCGTACGGCCCTTGCAGAGCCAACTAACGGGGAACATCCTGGAGATCGGATCCGGTTGCGGCGCAATCACACGCTTTCTGGGCGAGTGCGGGGCGAATGTCCTGGCCCTTGAAGGCAGTCTTGCGCGAGCGGCAATCACTCGTTCGAGGACCCGCGACCTCGGCAATGTGGTCGTCGTTGCCGAGGACTTCAACACTTTCGCGTGCACGTCGCATTTCGATATCATCACCCTAATCGGCGTCCTTGAATACGCCCACATGTACTCGGCGTCTGCCAATCCAACGACCGAGATGCTGTCGCGCGTCCGTCGTCTGCTAAAACCTGACGGGAAGCTAGTGCTGGCCATCGAGAACCAGCTCGGCCTTAAGTATTTCGCAGGTGCGCCGGAAGACCACCTGGGCGAACCTGTATACGGCATCGAAGGCCGCTATCGTGAGAAGCAGCCGCACACCTTTGGGCGAAAGCACGTCGCACGCATGCTTACCGAATCTGGGTATCAGGCGGTCTCCTTCCTGCTTCCTTTTCCTGACTATAAGATCCCCGTTTCGATTATCACCGAAGAGGGCCTGCACCACGAGGGGTTCGACGCCGCGGCCTTTGCCTGGCAGACCGTGCATGACGACGTCCAACTACCATCCATAAGCAACTTCTCGATGGAACTGGCGTGGCGGGAAGTCGGGCGCAACGGGATGATGCTGGAGTTGGCGAACGCGTTCCTGGTCCTTGCGTCACCAACGCCACGGGAGCTCATCCCTACCCGAATACTGGCCTTTCACTATAGCACTCAGCGCCTGCCAGCCTATTGCAGGGAGACTGTCTTCGAAGTTGCAGGCACGGGATCAGATATCCGCGTACAGTATCGAGCACTAGGCGAACTAGCCACTCGTTCCCGTGTGAAGGATGCGTGGCTGCAGTTCGTCTGTCCTGATCAAGCCGCTTACGTTCACGGCGAACTCCTGAGCTGGCAATTCATCCGCACCGTCACGCAAGACGGCTGGGACATGGAGGAAGTGGGCGCGTTTCTGAAGCACTACGTCGCCATCCTGCTGGACATGGTGGGCGTCTCTCAATCGTGCCCACCGACGGCACTGCCGGGGTCTTTTGTAGACATGGTTCCTCAGAACATCATGGTCTGCCCGGACGGCCGCTGTGCACAGATCGACACTGAATGGCGTCTGACGTGCGACATCGAACTCGGCTGGCTCCTCTGGCGTGCGTTGTTTCTTATGCTATGCAAGGTGACGCGCTTCGGGCGGTACCGTGACGGACGCACCCTTCATCTGAACGCGTTCATCCACGCCGCCCTGCACGCGGCGGGATTCCGCTATGAGGAAGCAGAACTCAGGCGCTTTGCGCGTTTGGAGGCGGACATTCAGTCGCAGGTAACGGGACGTCCGCTCACTGAGTTAGCGGACTGGCCACCGGACCTGCAACTGCCGACACAAAACAGCGCCCAGCTACTGGCGCACTATCAGACGCTCTTTGAAGGATCAGCTGCTGCACACGTGCAGGTCTTCTGGCAGACGCCTCGCGGTTTCGAGGAAGCCGCATCTCTGCGCACAGTGTGGCCCTCCGACGGGCAGGAACACACAACTGTCTGCCGGTTCCTGGATGACATCCATGGACGTGTGCGGATCGACCCCGCCGAGAGTTGTTGCCTGATGCTCTTTCACACAATCGAAGTGAAAGACACGGACGGCAAGGTGCATGCGCTCCCATGGCCACCAGCGGCTGTCGCCGGCGACGCCGTTCTCGTGCCGTCCGACTCATCGCGCCTGCTAGTTTCAACAGGTTCGGACCCGATCATCGAATTTGACCTGCCGCCTGAGGGCGCGCGCTTGATCAGTTGGACCGCCTGTAAGATGCCTGTTATCCAGGCCACCGCAGATCATGTGATGCGCGCACTCCGCGCCCAAGACAGAAGAATCGGGGACATAAACGGTATGCTTGCACAGAAAGATGCCCAAATACATGAGATGGCGACGCTTGCCAATACCCAGCGAGACCAGATCTCAACATTGGTCCAGTCGCTTGGCGAGTCACAACAGCATCTTGCATCCCTGCATGGACATCTCGTGGCTAAGGACGCCGCTCTGGCAACGCTGAGTCAGCACCTTGATGCCCGTGAGAACCGTCTCAGCCAGATGGTTCACGCCGTCGAAGACCGCAGCACCCAGTTGGCGGCCCTGACACGCGATGTGTTGACGCTGAACCAGACGTTGGCGGATCGTGACAGCCACGTGGCCGCTCTTTCGCAGTCAGCATCGCATCATGAGGCGCAGGTGTCCATCCTGACACGCGACCTTGCCGCAGCGGCGGAGACCATCGATGCGCGCACACGTCAGATTTCCAGCCTCACCGCCGAAGCCGCTCAGCGCACTGCGGAGACCTCCGCGCTCGCCGCCAAACTTGCCCTGCGCGACACCGACATTGCCGTGCGCGACGCAAGAATCGGCTCCCTTTCCCAGACCGCTGCGCAGCAGGAGGCTGAAATCTCCTCGCTCAAGCAGGCGATGGCCCAGCACGATGCGGACCTCGTCAAGGTTGCCCAAAGCACGGCACAGCAGGCGGTTGATCTTTCTGCACTGAGGCAAGTGCTCGTCCAACGTGACGCCGAACTCGCCGCGCGCGATGCCCGGGTAGCCACCCTTACCGAAGCCAGCGCGCACCACGTAGCCCTTGTCGCCAAGCTGACCCAAGACTTGGCCAAGCGGGACGCCGAGGCCGGGGTTATCCAGCAGACCTGCGCGATTGCGGAGCAGCAACTCAAGGAGTTGCGTAGTTGTCGTGGGTGGCATCACGCTAAACGCTTCCAGCATGTCGTGGATACGCTGCTACCCGCTAACACGATCCGGTCTCGCTTGGCCAATGCGGTGTTCCGTTCAGTGCGGCGAGTCTATTACCATAGAATTTACCGTCTTGTGGAGCATTCGGGACTGTTCGATAAGACCTGGTACATCAGCCAGTACAAGGACGCGGCCAAGTGCGACGCGGATCCGGTCTGGCACTATATTGAACAGGGCGCACGTGAAGGACGGAACCCGAGTTCGGGCTTCGATGGCAATGCCTACCTGCACATGCACCCCGATGTGGCCCGCTCAGGGGCCAACCCGCTGGTGCATTACCTGACCTGTGGGGAGAAGGAGGGCCGTTCGGCAGTCATGGGCGACTACCAGCGCGTCAGACGTTCGAGGCTATTCGATGCTGCTTGGTACTGCAAGGCTTACCCGGACATCGCGAAGGCGAAAATCGACCCGCTGCAGCACTACCTGGACCATGGCGCCCGCGAAGGTCGCGACCCCGGGCCGCATTTCCACACTAAGTGGTATCTCGACACCTACGCGGATGTCGCTGCAGCCGGAATGAACCCACTTCTGCACTACCTGACGAACGGCCGAAAGGAGGGGCGTCATCCACGCTATCCGGTGGTGCCTTCGGCCACACGGACCGCCCGCGTCTGTCTGTTTCTCCGTGAGATGTATCGCCATCTGCCGATCGCCGTGGCGACCCGGAGCAGGCACAGGGCATTCGTGACCCGGCACGCGCCGTGGGTGATGAGGCAACTGCGACCGATCAAGTGCGCGATGCCGTTACCCACAATGTCAACTCGCGACGATGCGGGTGCGGCTGAGAACGACGATTTTGGCGAAGCCAGGAAGTTGGTCTTAGTTTCCCACAACGCCACACCCTCAGGCGCGCCGATGATCGCCCTGAACGTCGCGCGAACGATGCGCGAAACGTTCAAAATCAAACTAGCGATTATCTTGCTCGACGGCGGCAACCTGTCGGACGAGTTTGCCCGCTATGGTGAGGTTGTCAACTTGTGGGGCAATGCGACGGACTCTCCGCAAGTTGCACAGTTGGTCACGTCGTTGCGCGCGCGCGGCTACGACAAAGCCATCTGCAACACGGTTGTGTCCGGAGACTTTGCGCACGTGCTCAAGCAGGCGGGGTTCACCGTCATGACGCTGATTCACGAGATGGGATCCAGTATCACAACCAACCAGTGGGTCGAGCAAGCGCGCATGGCGTCCAGGCACTCGGACATTATGGTGTTCCCAAGCGAAATCGTCCGGGCATCCTATGAATCCGTGTCCGGCAAGCCGCGCGGAGCAGTGCATATCCACCCGCAAGGCAACTACCGGGTCAATCATCACCAACGCGAGGCCGCCCGTGCCACAATACGGCAACAACTTGGCGTCTCGCCCAACACCACGATCGTCCTGGGTATGGGCTACGGCGATCACCGCAAAGGCGTAGACATCTTTGTCGATACGGCGCTGGCCATCGAGTCCGAACGTCTGGATCTGTGCTTTGTTTGGGTCGGACAACTAGCGCCTGACATGCGACCGGTGGTCGAAAAACTCCAAGCCTCCGCGAAGCACCCCAATAGTATCCGTTTCCTCGGTTTCACTGATCAACCGGAGGTCTTCCATGCGGGCAGCGACATCTACCTGCTCACGTCCCGTGAAGATCCCTTCCCAACGGTGGTCATGGAAGCCATGGATGCGGGGATGCCCGTGGTTGGGTGGCAGGCTGGCGGCGGTTATGTGGATTTGCTCAAAGAAGTCGGGGGTGTCACGATCGCAAAATACACCTCCGCCGCGTTCGCGAGTGCGATCAAGCAGTTGCTGGCCAACAAGCAACGATGCCGTGATCTGGGACGCAGAGGACATCAGGTTGTCCACAGCCGTCACAACTGGCGCGACTACGTGAACGCGCTTCAGACGCAACTGGGACTGCAACCTCGCACAGTGTCAGTGATCATCCCAAACTACAACTACGCCCGGTACTTCCCCGAGCGCCTTGCATCGATCGTCAATCAGACCTACCCGGTTCACGAAATCGTCGTCCTCGACGACTGCTCGACAGACAACAGCCTGGACGTGATCAGACAGCAGTTGGCCAATGTGAACATTCCGCACCAGGTCGTTGTCAACAAGGAAAACGCCGGTGTGTTCAAGCAGTGGCAGCGTGGTGTTGCGCTGGCCAAGGGCGAACTTGTCTGGATCGCTGAGGCCGACGATTCCTGCGAGCCGACGCTCCTGGCGCAACTGGTCCCGCGATTCGACAACCCGTTCATAGGGATGGCCTATGCGCAGTCCACGATGATGGACGCCGACGGGAACAAGAGCAGAACCTATATCGGTTATCTGGAGACGGATGGGGAACCTGGTTCCTCCACCCACTGGCGCAGGGACTACGTGAACCACGGCCAGCATGAGATCAGCGAGCACCTCATCATCCGCAACACAATTCCGAATGTGAGTGCTGCAGTCATACGCCGTGACATCCTGCAGCGCATCGGCGACCAGTTGGGCGGCGGACTTCAGTTTGCCGGTGACTGGTATGCCTATGTCCAAATACTCGAGCAGGGCGCGATTTCGTTCTGCGCGACGCCACTCAATTTTCATCGGCACCATGCTGACACTGTTGTCGCGCGAGCGCGTAGCGACACCCGACAGCGCATCGTCCAACTTCTGATCGAAAGCTTCAAAATCGAGAGTCATATCCTGACGCGCTACCCTGTGGACAGCAAGTGCATCGAGACAGCACGGGCGAACCGGCGGATGGTCTGCCGGCTGCGTTTGGGTTGCGAACTTGAGGAAGTGCCCGAACTGGCCGCGTGTCTTTCGCATGTCTCGGCCATCAAGCTCAGGGACGCGCCGAAGCGCATCTTGTTCTTCTCGACGAATGACGGATGGGGGGGGAGCGAGGTCAACTGCGCCAAGATAGCCAAACACTTCTCCGACGAACACTATCGCGTTGCGCTCTGCATGCGGCGTCACCGCCCCAGGCCTGTGCTGCTCAACGCGATTGCGGCGGACGGGGTGGTGACACTCCAGGAGCGCAACGAACTCGACTTCTGCCGGACGGCGCTGCTGGCCAAGTTCGTACTGGAGTTCAACCCACAGATCGTTTTTCTTTCGCACGGCCATGCGTTCGAGGGCCTCGATATGATGCGGTGGTGTCGCCACCATGAGCTCCCCTATGTGAATTACATTCCCCTGCCAAACGAAACCATGCTGCAGCACCAGACGCCC
>JAQULY010000172.1:0-1904 GCA_028718445.1 Kiritimatiellia bacterium | reverse complement strand
CTCACCGGCGATTTTCCTTGATCACCCCAAGGCAAAAACCATCATGGCCAAGCTCTTCGACCCGGCGTTTCGCAATATCGAAATCGCCCGTAACGACTTTGATGTTCCGTATCGGCAGCCGTTTGAGTGGCCCTTCGAACAGCCCGAAACATTTGATCTGGGCTACTTTGGCCGACTCGAGCGCACGCACAAGGGCTTCGACATGCTCTTAGATGTCCTTGCCATGGAGAAGTGGAAGGCCCGGCCGCTGCGCGTACTTGCCTACGGTGAAGGCCCCGACCGCAGTTGGGCAGAGGCTTTCCTTGCGGAGCACGAGGTCACCGCCTTCATCCTCAAGGGACACACGAACAATATGGAGGCGGCGTTGAAGGGCGTTCAGGGACTGGTCATGCCGTCCCGCTTTGAGGGTACGCCAATCGCCCTGGTTGACGCTCTCCTTTGCCACCGGATGGCCATTATCACGCCGGTGGGCGGAATGCCGGAGTTCGTCCAGGACGGCATCAACGGGTTCGTGGCGACGGACGCCACTAAAGAGGCGATCAACGACTGCCTCGAAAGGGCATGGCAACGACGGCGAGAGTGGAAACAACTCGGGCTTAAGGCGGGTGAATCAGTGCGCCGCCTCTTGCCGGAGCACCCACACATGCAGTACATTGAAACTTTATCCAAGGTGTTAACTGGTAATAGGAGTGCGCCATGATCCGGTCTGTTTTGCTGGTGGGCGGCACGGGGTTCATCGGACGCAACCTGACAATGCGGCTGCTTACGGAGGGCTTTCAGGTTAGGTGCTTCGATCGCGTGAAACCCCAGTGGCTTCCCCCGTCGGTGGAATTTCTTGAAGGAGATTTTACCGCCACACATCTGCTGGAGCCGGCGCTATTGGGGGCTGACGCCGTTGTGCACCTCGCATCCACCACGCTTCCACAGACCTCAAACAACGACCCGCAGTTCGACATCGCCTCCAACCTGCTCGGTACAATCGGGCTGCTGAACTTGGCAATCAAGCATCGCACGAAGCGCCTGCTGTTCTTGTCCTCCGGTGGGACGGTTTACGGACACCCGGCAGTGCTTCCGGTCACCGAACACCACGCCACGCATCCCATGTGTTCGTATGGCATCGTCAAACTCGCCATCGAGAAGTACCTGCGCATGTATCATCAGCTTCATGGCCTGAGCACTTGCTCGCTACGCTTGGCGAATCCTTATGGTGAGCACCAGCGCGTGGACGGCATACAGGGCGCCGTCACAATCTTTACTCACAAGGCGCTGAACAACGAGGTGATCGAAGTCTGGGGAGATGGCACCGCGACGCGTGACTACGTCTACATAGGCGACGTCATTGACGCCGTATACAAAGCCCTGCTGTCCGACCGCGCCGGTCTGGAGATCAACATTGGTTCGGGTAGCGGGACCACCCTGAACGATCTGATATCGATGGTCGAGAGGACGTTGAACCGGAAGGTACGGGTTGAGTACCGCAAGGCCAGGGACTTCGACGTGGCCGCCATCTGGCTCGACATTGCACTGGCGAGGCAAGTGCTGGGCTGGGCTCCCAAAACGCCGATATCCAATGGCATCGCCATCCTCGCAGAGGCGATGCAGCACACGCAGCCGTCCCTATGGAAATCTCAATGACCATCCATATCGCACAACAGCCCAGTGCCAGAAAGATCGCAAGTCGTTGGCTTGCCACGACCGCGATGGTGGCCGTCGCTGCGACGAAGTGGTCACTGATCTGGCCACATGAGATTGTGTCCCAGGCGAACGATTCGCACAACTATGTCGCTCTGGCCAACAACCTCCGTCTCTTCAACAAGGTGTTACCTGGCTATCCATTCTGGCTCTGGCTCACGCGACACACCGGCATTCCCCAGCGGCTGATGATCGAAGCGCTCTGGCTCGCC
>JAQULY010000171.1 GCA_028718445.1 Kiritimatiellia bacterium | reverse complement strand
GTGCCGGCGCGACGGCCCGATACTGTCTATGGGCCGCGAAGTCAAGTGATACCAAGAATAGCACAGTCGCACTGCCGTATCACAGCCCCCATCAGATCATTGGAAGGGCAGGTGCCTGATCGTGCGCAGTTGGCGTCGCGTGGACAATGGCGCGCTCAAGCAATCGCTGCTGCTCACATGCGCCTCAAATCACACCGCCATCTGCTGACGCCATACATGACGGCAGACCCCAACAGAATGATTGGACTTGCATTGTACAGAGAACCTGATAAAGTAATTCGTATTTCCTAAGGCATATTCGCGTATTAGTGCGAAGGAAAACCGATGGCGCGGGTGCGGCAAATAGATATTGCCAGGCGAGTGGGGGTTTCCCAGGAAGCCGTGGCCTTTGCGTTGAGTCCGCACGAACGGCTTCAGCGCAAACTCAACCCGGAAACGCGGAAGCGCATCTTGAAAGCGGCGGCCGAGATGGGGCATGTGGTCAACCACATGGCCCGGAGCCTTCGCACGGGACGCACCGGCATCGTGATGGGCTTTCTGGACCAGTTTCCCGGCAGCGGACCGGCGTCGAAGCGCATTCGCGCGTTTGCCGTCGCTCTGCATAAACGTGGTTACAGTCTGCTGATGCAGTGGCTTCCCGAGATGAGCGAGGAGAGGAAGCTGAGCGTCTTTGAGAAATGCCGGTCCCTTGCAGACGGCCTGATCTTCTTCAGCTTTGGCATATCTGAGCCCGCGAATCTCGAGCGGTTGCGGTCCCTCTTGCGGGACGCACAGCCCTCGATCGTGCCGACGGGTGTTCTCGTAGGAACGGAAGTAGACTATGCCCGCGTCAACTGGGGCGAATCGTTTGGACTTCTTGGGGCGCATTTCAAGAAGTCGGGGCACAAGCACGTGGGCATATGCGGTTTTCAGAACGACCGGCGGATCAAAGCTGTCTTCGAGCGGGAGATGGCCAAATGGAAGATATCGGTGGAGTGTTTCTTCGAGGGTCAACCAGTCTGCAGCGAGGCTTCCTATCGGGCGGGCGTGGATGCTGCGAGGAAGTGGATGGACATGAAGAATCGCCCGACCGCGCTTTACTGCGGCTGGGACGAGATGACACTCGCTCTTATGGAGGTCGTTCGGCGGCATGGTTTCAGTCTGCCGGAGGATCTCGCCATGGTGGGGGGTGGCAATGCGGATTTCTATGAATGGCTTCAACCGCCGCTCACCGTCTTGACGCATTCGGAGGATGAGCTGGCCGAACTGGCCGTATCCGATCTGGTACGGCGCATCGAAAAAGGCGAGCAAATCCCCGGCACGGGAAGGTGCGTGGGAGTGGTCAAGCAGAAGTTGATCGTTGGCGGTTCGTGAGTTTGTCGGGGTAGACAGGCTGCTGGAAAGTGAAGGCATAACAAGGAAGAGGGTTCGGACACAGTCGGAGCAACAGAGAGAACGGTATTCAAAAACAGAGGTGATATTATGAAACGATGGTCAATGGCAATAGCGGGATTGGCGGGATTCATAGCGATGGATGCGGGCCGGGCGGATACCCACTACGTATCGCCTGACGGCGGCGAAGTGGCGCCGTACACAAACGGATGGCCTAGCGCGGCGAGGGATATTCAAGCCGCGGTGAACGCGGCTGTCGAGAGCGATACGGTGCTCGTCAATGATGGGACGTACACGCTGACCAACCAGATTACCCTGAGCGCGGTCATCACGCTGCGGAGCGTCAATGGACGCGATCTGACATTCATCAACGGAAATTATCCCGCCTACACCAACCGTTGTCTCAAGGTCAACAACAAGGCTGCCGTCGTGAACGGCTTCACCATCTCCAACGGGTACTTTGTGATCCAATCCACGGCCGATGGCGAGCAGGGCGGAGGCGGGGTGATGCTGAATAACGCCGGCACGCTGCTCAACTGCATCGTCGAGGGGAATACCAGCACCAATAGCACGGCGGACGAGAACAATGTAGGCGGCGGAGGCGTGTTTATGAGTCGCGGCGGAGTGGTGAGCAATTGCGTGATTCGCGGGAACAAGCTCCTTCGAAAGGGCCGCGGCGGCGGGGTCTTTCAATTCGCGGCCCCCACGGGGCGGTTGTTGGACAGCCAGATCGTCAGCAATTCGGTGCCCTCGGGGAAGGGTGGCGGTGGTTTCGCGTGGCAGGGTGAGGTCCGCAACTGCGATTTTGTGGGAAACAGTGCCTATATCGGCGGCGGTCTGTCGTCCTACGGTAGCGCGATTTACGGATGCCGAATTTACGAAAACTCGGCGTCCTACCAGGGCGGAGGCGTGAGCGGAACTGCATTGGGATCGGTCGTCAATTGCATTATCAGCAACAACAGCGTCAACACGGCATCCGGCGTGTCCGGTGGTGGCGTTTATTCGGACTATGGGGGCACTATCTCGAATTGCCAGATCGTGGCCAATTCCTCTCTTAGCCAGGGCGGAGGCATGTGGGTGCAGGGCGATGACGGTACTGTTGCACGGGTTATGAATTGCGTCATCGCCGGAAACCGAGCCGTAGCAGTCGCTGGGATTTGCGGCAAAAACGAAGCCATCATTCGGAACTGTTTGATCTATGGCAACGTTGCGTCGGGAGCGTGTGGCGGGCTTAATGCAGTGGATATGTGCAGGAATGGGGTAGGTAAAATCCAGAATGTGACTATCGCCGGCAATCGGTGCAACACGGTTGGGGGTGGCATCAATCTGGAGGGCAAGAGTTCCAGCAATCTGATCTATAACAGCATTATTTACGGAAACGTCGCGGTGAACACCGATTACGATGACATGTATAACCAGGCCGTTGGCAGCAGCAATGCGTATTTCTATTGCTGCGCATCCACGCCGTTGACTCCCGGTCAGGGCAACATCACTGGCGATCCCAAGTTCGTTGATATTGCCTCCGGAAATTACCGCCTGCGAGGGTCCTCGGGCTGCGTAAATGCCGGAGCGAATGAAGACTGGATGGCGGGTGCGCTCGATCTGGATGGAGAGCTTCGGATGCGCGGGGGAATCGTCGACATGGGCGCCTATGAGTATATCCCGACAGGAACAGTTGTTTTGCTGAGATAGGAACATGCGGTTGTCATGAGGGGAAAGACCGTTGTTTCGCATATGGTCGCCGATCAAGGCGAAGTTCCGCAACTTGTGTCACGGCCCCCATTGGCGCGGCTTCGGAACGCCTATTGGCGGGTCGTTCACGACGCCCGCCAAGGCGGTTGTCCTACGGCGATCACGTTCCGGCACGGAACGCGGCGCCATCTCCTGGTCGAGCCGCTCGGCGCCCATGTGGCCTTGCGGCCAGGCAAGCAGATTGTCTTCTACCGCCAGGATCTGGAGCGCCGGGCGGAGCTGCGGGTTGAGACGCTGCCGTCGGGACCACGGGTGACCTTTGCCGGTCGCCTGCGAAACGAAAAGGGGACAGCCCTGCCGGTGAGGTATGAACAGACGTACCAGTATGAGGCATGGGGGATTGTTCGCGTACGGCTGACCCTCGTATTCGAGAAGGCCTTGCGCGACGTCTGTGAGATCGGCGTCTGCAACTTCCAGCTCACCCGGGATATGGACGTGATAGGCCTGCGACCGGGAGTGCCGCCACCACCCCCGTCGTCCGACTGTTATTTTGACCACGAGTCCCATCCGAGGTGGAAGGAACTTGGTGCAACGCGCTCCTACAAGGACAGCTATCGGCGCTCCGAACGAATGGCGCCCTGCTGGTTTTCGGTCTTTCAGAAGGGGGTGGAAGGGTTGGAGTTCTGGCGGGAAGACGATGGGACCGCGTGGGATCGTCCCTTCGGAGTGGCGCCCGGCCATGGTTTTTTCGGGGACGATTCGCGCAAATACCGGGACCGCCGACACATCCGGTTGGAGCCCTTTTGCGCCTGGGCAAATCCGGCCGCGTTCGGTCGGGGTCGGCTGCAATTCAACTATGTCCTTGGACTGCCCTTCGTCAAGCCCCTGCGGGAAGCTCGCAAACCCGTTTTTCATGCGGGCATTCACTCGCGCGCCTGGCCGGAAGAGGAGACGTTGCGCAAGTGGGCGGACTCGGGAGTGAGCCTGTTGCGCTTGCATGACGACGATTCAACGAAAAAACCATCCTGGCGCGACTGCTTTTACCCACCCTACGACCGGCGCCACATGCGGCGCATGGACCGGGTGATCGAACTCGCCCATCGTTTTGGCATCAAGATTACACCCTATTTCTCGCTCAAGGAGTTCCATCCCGATTGTCCCGAATACCCCGCCAACGCCCATGCGTGGAAACGCTGGGTTGACGAGAAGGGAACGATCCTCGCCGAGCGTGGGCCATACGGCGGTTACATGTGCCTGCGTTCCGGGTGGATGGATTTCCGCAAGGCGACCATTGACCTGGTGCTGCGGAACCACGCGTTCGACGGCGTGTACTACGATCACCTCTGGTTCCGCTACTGCCGGCACCCGGATCATGCGGGGGGCCGTTGGCATACGGACGCGGAGGAAATGCTGAACCTGCTTTGCTGGACCCGGCAACGCGTTGGGCCGGATGGTCTGATTTTCATACACACCTCGGGCTGTCCAACCATGATCGGCGAGAACCTCGCCAACCTGGCGTTCATTGGCGAAGACATGGCGCACGCCTGCCCGTTGCCGGACAGGCATACCCCGGACCTGAGCTTCGTGCCCATCACCCCCAGGAATTGGGTGCCGGCCAACCCGGCCGGGAAGCCGCGGCATCCCGATCACCGCATGGCGGTTCTGACGCAATTTCTGGAGCATTGTCCGACCAGCATGGAGCCGCCGGGGTCCGGCGACTTTGCCTTGAGTTGCGCGAGGCTCTCCAAAAAGCTGGACCTGCAGACTTATGATTATCATCCCGCGGATCGCAATCCGCTGGGCCTTGCGACCCCCGGCGTGTACGCCTCGTTCTATGCGCGACCGGATCGAGCCGTCATTGTGTGCGCCAACCTGACCAAGCAGACGCTTCCGGTCGGGTTTCGGATCCCTCGCCGGCTTTTGAAATGGCCGGACTCCGCGCGCGCGCGGTTGGGAATCATGGGACGGGCCTTCTCAAGGTTGATGTCACTCAACGACCTTGAAAGGAAACTGAACGAGCTTCCCATCCCGTCGCAAAGGGCGTGGGTGACTGTCTTGAAGCGATAGGAATCGGCAGCAGCAAATAGGACTGGAACATGGATGGAAACGGACGAGGGAGGAACATAGCCCACTCTGGCGATGCACGACAATGGGGGCCGTCCGGGATGCCTCTCCTGCTGGGTTTCATGGCGATCTGCCTTTCTGGTCTCGCCGTGCCGGTTTGCGCCCAGGTGCGGATTCAGGATTCGGGCGATCTTGTCGGACTTGTCGGCGCGGACGGTGTTTGGGCGCAACGGGATCCGAGATGGCATCGGGAAGTGGTCCTGAAAGGGCATGAGGGCCACACCTACCTGGCGCGCCGCATCCGGGTGGATACGGGCGAAGTGGCTTACGGTTTCGTTTATTCGCATTGCCTGGATTCCTCCCACGAAGCGGGACCTCATCCGCCGTTTTCGAGCGACCTGCGAATGGATGAGCCGGTACTGCAGAACTGGGACTCGGCTCATTGTTTCTTCGATGTGGCTGCGGACCAGGGCTCGCTGTGCCATTCGCGCGCCGGCTTCAGTACATTCGGCGCCAACGAAGAAACCGGCGGGGTTGAAGTCCGATGGGACAACTACAGCGCGACAACGTGCGTTCGCTTCACGGCCCAGGCTCAGGAAGCGCGTTTGGCGGTTGACGTGAAGGTCTTGCCAAAGGTGAAAACCGATTGCCTCTCTCTTTACCTGCGGTGTTATCCCAACGCTTACGCCGGGGGAAACGCCGGCGCGGCGTTGCGGCGACGTCGTATTCTCACTCCCAACCGGGATGTGGCGGCGACCTCCAACTCACTTCAAACCATTGTTCTGCAAAAGGAGGAGCCCTGGGTGGTGTACTACGACGTCAACTTCGACAAGGACCAAAGTCATGCCGTGTCGGAGGGCGCGCGCTGGACCGGCGCCGGCCCATGCGCATTGGCGTATGACGTGCGGCAAACCACGCAGGCGGTTGTCCGCCTGGCCAACTACCATATTGACACCGTGTTGTCCTATCCGCCTGCGGTGCGGGAGATGAACCTGATGCTGTGGGACTTCGGCGCCGGGCCGGGGGCGAAGAACAACCGGGATGCCCTGAACTACTTCAAGTCCTTGAAAATCCGAAAGGAGACGCCGTGAACCGGAAAACGCGTTGGCTATCAATTTGGGCCGTGGCTATGCCGGCGATGATCCTGGCTTTCGGAGAAAGCGGAATTGCGGACGAGAAGGACGTCGTCATCGAGAACGCCTATTGGCGTCTGAAGTTCGATCCCGAACACGGCGGGATATGCAAGAGCATGGTCTACAAGCCAGCGAAGAAAGAGCTTTCCGAAAACGGCGGCGTTTTCCGCGACTACGTGCAGGAACAACCGATGCATGGGAGCGACTGGGCCGACAAGCCTTATGCGTTCTCCGTGGACAAGCTGCCGGATGCGGTCAGGCTGACCTTGTCCCGGCAGGGGGAGAAATACCAGTTCATCACAATCACCAAGATCATCACGTTGCTGGAGAACAGCCCCGTGATCCGCGTGGATTATGAGTTCGCGAATCAAGCTGAAGCCATGGGGCCCGTAACCATCAGCCCACGCTATCACAACACCCTTTACCTGCCCGAGCCTTGTGTCTATTCCTTTGCGGGCCTTGATGGGATTCGGCGCCTGCAATATGCGCATCAGGCCACGAAACAGGAAATAACGGATGGCTGGGAAGACAATCCGTCACGCGCATGGGGAGCCATGCGAGGCGAGGAAAGCGGGATAGGCGTGGCATGCCTGTTCAGCTACCCCACCGTGAAGCGTCTTCTCGCCTGGCTTGGCGAAGGCGAGCATAGCGCAGGCACCATTGAATGGTTCTCGAATCCCATTACCATTATCAGCGGAAAAAGCTGGAAGGATACCTGGCATATCCTGCCATTCGAGGGAGTGGAGGATGTCCAGGAAGTCTCCTCCTTGATGGTGGCCGGGTTGCGCCTGGAAAACGAACCGCAAACCGGACGGCCGGCGAAAGTGAACCTGCAACTCTATTCTGCGACCGACGCAACGGCCAGGGCGACCTATCAGATCCGGCGATTGCCCTCGATGGAATGGCGTACGTTGGGCGAAAAAGAGATGCCGTTGAAAACCGGGCAGGCCGCAAGCGAAGCCTTCGACTTTACGCCGGCAGTGGATGGAACTTATGTGTTGAAGGCCACCGTGGCGGCTGAGGGAGTCGCTCCGATCGAGGTGGAAAGACCGGTCATCGTGGGCAAGCGTTCGGCCCAGTACGTCCTGCTGCCCCGCGAGCAGAAGGTGGCGATGAGCCAGGAGAAACGATACCTGCCTGTGGAGATCAAGCCGGATGTAGTGACGCCGCACTGGCCGTGGGCGCGTCCATATGCGGAAGGGCCGGTGCAGGTCTTGTTTCTGATGTTTGGCGACAGTCTGCGCGAAATTGTGGAACTGAACCAGCGTATGGACCTCAAGGAAACGCACGCCACTCTGATCGGCGATTTACTGGGATCAAGCTGGTATTCACCCGAACTGGTCGCGAAACTGTCGGCTGCCGAAGTCGCTCGTCAGGGCTATGAGGAGGTGGACGCACTCCTGGAGAATTCCTTCGATGTGATCGTGCTCAGCGCCTGCGGCGGCAGCAGGCCGTTGAACAGTCCGGCGCCGGTCACCTGGGACAAGTTCACCGAAAAATCACGCGCGGCCATCCTGGACAAAGTGCGGGCGGGCGCGGGTTTGATCGTCGTCCAGCCGGAAAAACTGAACCTCAACGGTGAATTGGCCTCGCTGTATGGAACGGCACAGCCCTGTCGGTCCATGGACTATCTGGGCAAGGCCGTCCCCTTTGAGTTGTTCCCTTCACGCCGTCATCGCGGCTATGTGGTTCCGTACGCCGGGGGCATGCCGCCACTCACGTGCGGCGACCTTAAGACGGCGGCGCTGGGTAAAGGCCGTATCGCATTCTTCGATTACGACACGGGAGGGATTCTTCCTGACACGGAACTGGAGAAAACGGCCTTTCCCTGTTGGGAATACGAATACAGCCTCTTCATTCGCGGGATACTCTGGGCCGGGCAAAAAGTGGGCAAGGTTTCAATTAGCCACGTGGAAACTCCGGATGAGATTGTTGTCGGAAACACGAACAACGGGTTGGTGCGCGCGGTCCTGTCTGGATTTCCGCAAGGCGGTAAATCCGTCCTTTCCGTTAAAGTCGTGGGGGAGGATGGAGAAGCTGAAAGCGATTACGAGGTTCCGATTGAAGCCGCCGGGGATCCGATCATTGATGCGCCGCTGCCACCTCTGAAAGTGGGGCGGCACCTGGTCACGCTCACGCTGCACCGCGATGGCAAGGTTGCCGATTTCCACACATCGGTCGTGCGGGTCACGGGTCCCTTTGCCTTGGAAGTGGCTTTGACGAATGATGTTCTGAGAGCGGACGAGTCGGTCCGCGGCGAGATGACGCTGAGGAAAGAAGGCGAATGGCAACCGCATGAAGGGACGGTATTGGAGGTGCGGTTGGTGGACTGTGACGCGCGACTGGTGTTTACCCAGTCGATACCCGTTCATCTCGACCGTACAACCTATCCGTTAGAGGTGGACTTTCAGGATCGTTTGAACCGCTTATACAACCTGACGGTCACCTTGCGCACTTCGGAACAAGTGTTGGCGCAGACGCACAAGATAGTGAGCTGCCCCTCGATCGGAACGACCATTGACGAAGTAATTGTTCCGCTGTGGTCTGGTCCTGGGGGAGTCAACGAGAAGCTCGATTTGGAGACAATGCGCCTTTATCGGGCCATGGGTCTCTCGTTTCATGATGCCGGCGGCTCAAGGATCCGGCCTTGTTCCTATCTGGCGGCCCGGGCAGGTATCCGAACGGTTGGCTACAATAATTTCTACCGACTGACCACTTTTCAGACTCGGGAATCAAACGCGGATCACATCCGCAAATATGGCACGGAACGCCAGTGTCTGTCCGACACCTCCTTTCTGGAGTCTGTTGGCAATCTGGTGACCAATCAACTGAAGGAGACGCTCCGCTATGGCGCGTCCTATTATGTCCTGGCCGACGAACCCAGTCATTTTGCCTACGATACTCCGTGTGACGCCTGCTGGTGCCCGGATTGCCAGCTGGGCTTCCGCGCGTGGCTGCAAGAGCACTATGGAACAATTGACGCGCTGAACCGGAAATGGTGTTCATCCTTCACGAGTTGGGAGGATGTCAAGCCGGCCTGGGAGCGCGACATGAAAGACGAGAAGGAGAACTTTGCCGCTTGGGCGGATTTCCGCAACTTCATGGATCAGGTCTATTTGGATTTCAATGTCCGTCTGGTGGAACTTAAGAAGGAAATCGTCGGCGACAAGCCCTGGGGCGCCAGCGGAATTGAGCCGGGATTCGCTCCTATCTACTCCGGCAACCGTTGGGAAAAGCTGAAGGATGTTTTCTCGCTTTATCTTTTGTATGGCTCCACGGAACTGCAGGCCGCCCTGCAAGGCCGGATACTGGGAGGAGAGTGGAATGGGTATTGCCGCCCGGAAGGCCGGTATCAACATCTGTCTTGGACGACGTTGACGCGGGGAGGCCGTCTCCTGCCGCAATATGAAAGCGGCACGTTTTTCCTGCCGGACTTTCGTTTGTCGCCGCACTATGGTCAGCCATTGAAAAGCATGTTGGACGAAATGAACGGCGGGTTGGGGACATTGCTCTTCCATTGCGAGCGCGTGACCAGTCCAATCGCGATTCACTACTCTCATCCCAGCGCCCAGGCTTTCTACATCCTGAAATACGCCAACGGGGCCGGTACCATCAAAGTGTTTCGGCGAAACATGGATGATTGGAAGCGGCTGGTTCGGGACTTGGGTTACCAACCGACGTTCGTTTCGGAAGAACAGCTGGTCGGGGGTGTTCTGGACCGCGAGGGGATCCGTATTCTGATTCTGCCGCTTTCCGTCGCGATGTCCGACAAGGAGCTGGCGGCCATCCGCCAATTTGTCGAGGCAGGGGGCGTGGTGATCGCGGACTGCCTGAGCGGCAAAATGGATGAGCACGTTGCGTTGCGGGAAACCTTCCCGCTTGACGCGATATTCGGGGTCAAGCAGGACCGAAGTCTGCGGTTGGTCATGGATGGCGGGCAGGGCACGCTGGCGATGGGCAGG
>JAQULY010000170.1 GCA_028718445.1 Kiritimatiellia bacterium | reverse complement strand
TCCTACCGGATGCTGGTGCTTCCGGACGATGTGCGCCTGGACGACGAAATAGGCCGGCGCATCCGAAAGCATCTGGATGCCGGAAAACCGATTTTGGCCAGCGGGCGCTCCGGCATGGATATGGAAGGGACGAAATACGTCAACCCGGAATGGGGCGTCTCGTATCGGGGAGAGTGCCCCTTTCATCCGGCTTACATGTCTGTTGAGCCGGCATGGGCCGAGGGGTTGCCGGACATGCCGATGGCATTGTATGGAAAATGTCTCCAATTGGAAACGCAAGCCGGAGTCGAAGTGGCGGCGCGCATCGTCGCTCCCTATTACAATGCCAACTGGGATGGCGAGCATGGGCTCTGTTATACGCCGCCGGACCAGGTGACGGCCTGGCCGGCCGCCGTGACGACCAGGCAAGTCGCGCATCTGGCGTCGCCTTTATTCGAATCCTACTACAATGCGGCTCCGCCGTTTCATCGGGAACTAGTCGCGAAATTGTTGCGGCGGTTGTTCCCAAATCCATTGATCGCGAACGACAATCTTCCGTCGTACGCGAGGGTGATGGTCACCGCTCAACCGGGGAAAATGCTCGTGCATATTTTGTCCTACCTTCCGGAAAAGCGGGGACGATCGATGCAGATCATCGAGGAGCCGATCGAGTTGAGAGAGGTGTCTTTTCAGTTGCGGGTCGGCGACGCGCGGGTGGAACAGGTCTATGCCGCCCCGGATCGGACGCCCCTGGCGCATGAAAGGGATGGCGATTATATCCGGCTTCAGGTGCCGCAAGTGAATGGCTATTGTTTGGTGGTGGTGGACGTGCGGCAGGTATGATGGAGGCCATGCGGCACGCGACCAGCGAAGATTGACTTGTTCGCTGGTCGCAAAGCATGTGACGCATTTAAATGACGCGGGTCTTGTCCGTGACGCCGGTGGTTTCGTTACCGACATTGGCGATCCAGCGGCGCGTCCATTCCACGGTGTCTAATCCAATGTCGGCGATACAATTGGAACAAAAAACGATTCCCTCGATCACGCCTTCATGGATAGCCTGATAATATCGGTCCAATTGGCCCTTCATTTGCGCCATCGTCAACGGCTGGCGCTCCCCGTAGTTCCACATGTAGCAGCCGGCCAGGCGCCGTTTGCCGGGCGTCCGCTTCACGAAGGTTTCGAGATTCTGGTCCAGAGCGGCAAGCGCGCTGCCCTTCCATGTCCACAGGGTGACCACGTCGCATAGTTCCAGATAGGCGTCGACATCGAATTGGAGTTGATAGTCGTACCACACCATCCAGAGATCGAGCGGCCGCTTGAAACGATGCAGGGAGGCACGCATGGTCGCGATGCTTTCCACCGAGTGCCGGGCGATTCTCCCGGTTGCTTTGCGCGTCTCTTCCGGCAAAAAGAAGTCGTCCAGGATGGCCCCGGTGACATTCGGGAATTTGTCGGCCTGTCGAAGGACTTCGGCCAGATCGCTATGGTCGCCGCTATTGTGTCGCGCCACTTCCGCGGCGCCCACCGCCGACCAGACGACCTGTTTGAAGGTCTTGAGCTTCTCCGATTCCGCGTCGAATGGAGGCACGGGACCGCAGAACATCGACACCCGGCAACAATTTGGAATGCCGAAGAAGGCGCCGCCTTCCGCCGCCTCCATGCGATTCACGCCGGGCAGGGCATAGGGGCTCTTGCCGAACATGTCATGATGGCTGCCGGCATTCTGTCCCCATAACCAGAAATGATCGCGCAGCGTTTTGGATTTCTTTTCCATCGGTTTGTCTTTCTTCAAGCGGACGATTAAAGAACGATCAGTTCGCGGCGGTGCGAAGACAATTCCTCCACGCCGCCCGTGGTGACGACGATGCCGTCCTCGATTCTCAGGCCGTATTCCGGAGTGGCGATAAACACGTCGATGCCAAACACCATATTGGGCACAAGAGGCATGCTTAGGCTGGATTCGATAAAAGGATACTCGCATTCCATCAGGCCGGTGCCGTGCGCCGGCCCGTACAGAATGCTCTCGCCATAGCCCTGCGCGCGGATGTAGTCGTGCACATGGGCCGTGATTTCGGCGCCCGTTCGGCCAGCCTTGATGATCTCGAGCGCTTTTTGTTCGGCTGCCAATCCCGTGTCGACAAAGCGTTGGATCTCGGGCGAAGGCTTGCCGAAGATTAAGGCGCGGCCCACGCTCGAACTATAACCTTCCAAACGGGCGCCCACGCAGAGTTGAATGATCTCGCCAGATTGTAAGCGGCGATGCGTCGGGCGGCTGATGGCCTGTTTTGACCGGGGACCGGAACAGCACCAGATGGGATAGCCGGTGGTCTCGGCTCCCGCTTTGAGCATGGCGTATTCCGCCTCGGCGACCAATTCGATTTCCGTCATCCCGGGACGGGCGGCGCGAATAGCCGCTTGAAGTCCGGCTTCCGCCATTCGATAGGCCCGGCGATGAATGGCCAGTTCGTTCTCGCTCTTGACCATTCGCAAGTCGCGGATGATCCGATCCTCCAACCGGACCCGATCGCCGCCAAGCGTATCAACAACGTGGCGGTAGATGGGCGTGGGCAGCATCGTGTAACCCGTGATTCCCAGGGAGTGAATGCGGAACTCGGAAAACAAATCGCGCCAAGTCATCAAGGTGGAGCCGGGATAGTCGGGGAGCGAGGATTCGCGAAAGTCCATCAACTGCCGGATGGTTTTCAAGCGGGAATGGGCGCCGGCATACGTTCGGCTTTCGGGTCCGATCAGCAGGCATGCTTCACCGGTCGCGGGGATCAAAACGCCGGCGGTCTCGAAGCTGGGCCAATAATCGGACAGGTACCGGATGTCAGCGGGCTCGGCTTCATGACCGAACACCAGCAATCCATCCAGATTCTGCTTCGCCAGGGCCTTTTGGATGCGCGCGATTCGTTGAGCAAATTCCTCATCGGGAATGCGGGGATGATTGACGGACTGGCAATCGTTGGACATCAGGGTCTTCCTTTCTTTCGTGTTTCGAACGCCGCGGGACATAACCATTCAGCCGGATTGTCCTTTACGAAACGGTCGATGGTCGCTTGCGGAATGCCTTCCTCCGCCATCATGGGGACAACATGACGCAGGATATGGCCATAACCCCACCCCCCATAGCGGCACAGCATTTGCTTGAGGCAGATATCGTTGGTGACCAGTAATTGCCGCGCATGCCCTTCCTCCGCCAGAATCTTAAGGGCGCGCACGCGTTCCAAATCGCTCGCAAATGCTCCGTCGGAAAATCCGATGCGATCGGCCGAATCGATGTAGAACTCCTTGCCGAAATTATCGAATTCCACGTAAACGCCCGTCTTGAGCAAGTCGCGGATGTAGGCCATGTCGATGGCCACATCCACATGACAGATGACCACGCGCGAGGGTGCCACACCGGCATCGGCAAGCATCCGGACCGCATGAAGACCGGCTTGCCCCCAGGGATACGTGTGAATTTGGAGGGGCGCCCCGGTCTCGCCATGGGCGATGGCCGCCGCCATCAGGGATGTGCACTCGGAGGCGCGGATGGGATCGCTTGTGCCGATTTCACCAATCACGCCGGCGCGGATCCCAGTCCCGTCAATCCCCTGGGTTAAATCGCGCACCATCGTCTCCGCGATCGCCTCCGCCGACTGGCGGGTCATCTCTGGCGGATGCGTGTCGTAGGTGTAGTATCCGCAGCCCGCCACGATGTGGACGCCCGTCCGCTCGGACACCGCCCGCAATCGCATGGGATCCCGGTGAATGCCGATCGACGTGCACTCAACCAGGGTGGCGCCGCCGGCGGCTTTGTAGTCGTTCACCTCCCGTATGGCCGTCTCAAGGTCATCCAGGATGAGATTGTCCCGGATCGCATAGGGATTGCGCCGCAATGCTCCATAATTTTCCAGGGTGATGGACGCGCGAGTGAGTTGGAGCTTCTCCGGGTCTGTGGGTTCCGTGAACTGGTTGGTCAAATCGAGGAAGACATGTTCGTGCGGAAGAATGACGCCCAATTCAGTTCCGGATAGGGGGCCCCTCACGGCGCTGATGGACATGGACGCATCCTCATGATTGTTCATGGGCATCACTATGCGTCATTAGGGCGCGAACGTAAATGGACAGGACCGACAAGTTGTGTATAATCTGGCCGTGGAACCCAGCCGGATTCGGATAAAAGGCCAAGAGCACGCCATGGACAGCACATCATTTGAGGATCCGCGACTGCGGCTGATGATCTGCCGGTACGTCCGATTGGAGCCAGGCGAGTGGACCTATTCCAGCGGATCCTCGACGGGACATCGCTTTATTTCCCTGCCGTATTGGCGCCTGTACTGGAATGCGCAGCCGGGCGCGCGGATTCATCATCACAATCGAGCTCTGGAGTTGAAACCGTCGAACGTCGTGCTGGTGTCGCCCCATACCATTTTTTCGACTTCCAACTCCCGCGCCATCGATCACTTCTATGTGCATTTTCAGCTTCCATCCTTCTATTATAACGTGCCGACGCAGGTGACGGCATGCGCCGTGACACGCACCTTGCTGGACTTGATCCGGCAATCGATTCGACTGTTGAACGGCGGCGCGCCATCTCCATGGCGCCTGTCGTTGATCGTTCGAGCGCTGGTGGAACTGGCCTTATCGACGCTCATGGATGGAACGATCCGGATGCCGCGGCTTGACCCCCGCGTCCTGACGGCGCTGTCGTTTCTGGATGAAAATCTGGAAACAGACTTGTCCAATGCGCTTCTCGCCGAGCGCGCGGGAATGAGCGCCGACGGGTTCAACCGGTTGTTCAAGGCGCAAATGGGGAGGTCCCTTCAGGCGTATGCGCGACTCAAACGGCTGGAGAAGGCATGCATGATGCTGCTCTCCGACTCCTCCATCAAGGAAATCGCCGAGGCGACCGGGTTCTGCGATCGTTATCATTTCTCGCGGGTGTTCAGGCGCGTGCACGGCATCGGTCCGGCCGAGTTTCGTCGCACGCACCAACCTCCGTTCATCCGCCGGTCGAAGACGCCCCCCTGATCGCAAGCGGCCCCGCGCGATGAGAAGACGTGAATGGGTGTGGCAGGTTAGATCAATTTCACGTCAAGTCGGAGGAAGGCGCCTTGCGCTGGCAGAGGAAGTTCTCCGAGCGCCTGTAATTGGATTGGAAAAACCTGCCATCCGTATAATTTGTGCTTAACCCGGCTTAATCCGGAACGCATTCAAATCCAACGGGCTTTCCCATTGGGGCAGGCGCGGGGCGGCGCCTTCGATTTTCACCAGCGGAGGCCGGCGGTCGGCCAGGCCGTTGATCTTGGCCCAGAGCGTGGTGTCGCCCCAGTATTGCGGCGGCGTGTCGGCGGCGGCTACGGCTTTGAAGATGGCGGCCGGAGTCTCATGGCCAGCCCGAATGGCATTCAAGGCAAGTTGCTCCAGCCGGCCAAGGCCCGTTGCCGAATCGGGTTTCTCCTGCAACCACCGGCTGATGGCGGCGGGCATCCAGGGAAGAGGCGCGTTTTTCTGAGCCGCTAGTTCCGAAAAAAGAACTTGATCCCGGTTGGCGAAAGCCTGGTCCACGCGAATGGCATAGTCGAATTGCGCGGGAGTAACCGGGCGTCGATTGCCGTACACCGACGCCAGTTGATCGGGCATCAACTGGCCCAACCCATGATAGGGAACGATGCCGGGAAAGGCATCCACGCAGAGAAGATCCGCTTTCCGAATGCCTTGATGCGCCAGGCAGGCAAGAATATGCGCCAGCATGGACTGGTCGAACAGGCAGGCATCGAACCACAGAACGATGTTTTTGTGGGATCCGCTTTCGGCCAGTCGCCGGTATTGCTTGCGCAAGCCTTCCAGAAGAACCGCTTCCGACAAGCCGCCCGCCAGACTGCGTTCGAGAAAACGCGCCCGATCTTTCAAGGTCCGTTCGTCCGGCCATCCGGGCCGGCGCGGCCCTTCATACAGAATGTCGTGCCATACGAAAACCTCGCCGGCTAGACCGGATTTCTCCAGGCTGCTCCCCGCGCAATCGCCGCTGGTGATGTGAAGAATGCTTTTCATGGGTGGAGTCCTTCTCCCATATGAGGTTTTGACAGAGCACGCGTTGTTGGGCCATTATAGAGACCTTCTTAAGAAAGGGAAGCGAATGAAAATCGGATACTGGCTGGCAATCGGTTTCCTGGGCATCCTGGCTTCGGTTCCAAAAGCCGATGCCGTCGGCGTTGGCGCGCGTGCCGGCACCACCGGTTTCGGCGGCGAAGCGGCCTTTGAACTGGTCCCCGATTACCTCAACTTGCGCGTGGCCGGCAACTACGGCTGGCTGGATCTGGAAGTGCATGAGGACGACCTGGATTACGATTCCGACATCGATCTGCAGACGTGGATGTTGCTGCTCGACTGGCATGTCGGCGGCGGTCCCTTCAAGCTGGTTGCCGGCGGCTGCTACAACGGCTCGGAAGTCAGCGGCGAGGCATCGCCCAACGAGCCGGTTGAAATTGGCAACACCACCTACACGCCCGCGCAGATCGGGCATCTGTTCGCCTCCGCGGACTACGACACCTTTGGCGGATACGCGGGCATCGGATTCGGCAATTTGGCCTCTGGACGCGGCCGTTGGACGGCCTCCCTGGATCTGGGCGTGATGATGTTTGGCGAACCCGATCTCACCTTGGAATCGCGCGGTGGTCTGCTTTCCAATACGCCGCAGGTGAAGCGCGAAGTGAAGCGGGAACTGGACGATTTCGAGGACGACTATATCGAATGGCTCCGGTTCTACCCGGTGCTGAGCATTGGATTGGCGGTTCGGTTCTAAAATAGCCATGAAGACATTGTGCATTAACTGGATGGACCGATTTTTCCGTTTAGCGGAAAACGGCAGTTCGATTCGAACTGAGGTGGTTGGAGGCGCGACGACCTTCCTCACCATGGCGTATATCATCTTCGTGCAGCCGGCGGTGCTGTCGGGAGCCATGTTCGGAATGACCACGGGTCTGGATTTCGGTTCGGTGATGGCGGCCACTTGCGTTTCGGCCGCCGTGACGACGATCCTGATGGGGCTGTATGCGCGGTATCCGATCGCGCTGGCGCCGGGCATGGGCGAAAATTTCTTTTTCGTGTTCTCTCTTCTGCCGGCCGCCGCCGCGTTGCCGATCGTACAATCGGGCCAGGTGAAAGCCTGGGAGGTCGGGCTCGGCGTGATCCTCATTTCGGGCATTCTATTCCTGGCCGTGTCGCTGTCGGGCCTGCGCCGCCGGATTGTCGACGGCATCAGCCCGAGTTTGAAAAACGCCGTCGCCGCGGGCATCGGATTGTTTATCGCCTTCATCGGTCTTCAAAATGCCGGCGTCATTGTCAAGGATCCCGGGACGGCCGTTAAACTGAATCCCCATTTTGCCTCGCCGGATCTGATCGTTTTCTTTTTCGGCCTGGTGCTGGCTTCCGTGCTGTACGCGCGCCGCGTCAGAGGCTCCATCCTGCTGGCGATCCTGGCCAGCGCGGTGTTGTCGGCCATCCTCCATGCGCTGCTGCCGCTCAGCCCCTGGGCGAATTTGCCGATCGTCAAGGACTCGGCGCTCATGAAGATGTTCACGCCTTTGAACGGGGTGGTGTCCGCCCCGCCTTCCATGGCGCCGACTTTCCTGAAGGCGGACGTCTGGGGCGCGCTCATCTGGCCCATGGCGCCGTTCATCGCCATTTTCTTCTTCATGGATATGTTCGATACGATTGGCACGATGGTGGGCGTGTGCGAGCAGGGAAAATTCATGAAGGATAACAAGTTGCCGCGGGCGGATCGGGTGTTGACGGCGGACGCGGTCGGGACCGTGCTGGGCGCGGCTTGCGGCACCAGCACCGTGACCAGCTTCATCGAAAGCGCCGCGGGCGTGGCGCAAGGCGCCCGAACGGGGTTGGCCAACCTGGTGACGGCAGCCCTGTTTCTGCTGGCCTTGTTTTTCGGGCCCGTCATTAGCACGGTCGGTTGTTATCCGCCCATCACGGCGCCCGCCCTGGTGTTGGTGGGAGCCCTCATGCTGCAGAATGTCGTGAAGGTTGACTGGAACGATTCGACCGAATCCATTCCCGCTTTTCTGACCATTGTTGGGATTCCCTTTTCCTATTCCATTTCCGATGGCCTGGCGCTTGGTTTTATTTCGTACACGGCGTTGAAGGTGCTGACCGGGCGCCGGAACGAAGCCGGATGGCTCACGATCGCGCTGGCGATCGTCATGCTGGCGTATTTCATCGGCATCCGGTCTGGAATTTGAAACATGAATATGGAACCCTATCGGAATTGTGTGTTATGCCCGCGGGAGCAAAGGCGCCTGCTGCGGCACCGAAAACCAAGATTGCTCGGCAAGCCGACGGGATAAAATAAAGCACGAGCGTAACGATCAGTGGGGCAATCAGCAACAAGTCCAAGATGTCGCATCCAAAGAAGGAGGCCTTCTCGGAGATCGTCAAGCCGTCCACTTGGATTCTTCCAAATTGGCGAGCCGCAATGCGATATCCTTCCAGTTCGAGGAGCCGCCATTTTAGAAAGAGGATCGCCAAGGCGGCAAGCCACCAACTGCAAAGATAAGCGGGTAGTGGAATGATAAGAAGTCGGCGCATCTGACTACCACGAAACGCAAACAGGGGTTACCGCCAGCAGCACGGATTCTTGTTTGAACTGATCAAGGTAGCGGTCTCGAACTTCCTTTAACCGTTGTTTTAAGTCCGAGGTCTCGGTATCGCCAATCACGATCAAGACTTTGGACGCCTCATTGATTACTTGCCCGGTTTTTGAGGTCCAGACCCCCTTGGTGTCAAGCACGGTAAAGCCGTTTTTGCCGAGCTTTGGACTGATTGCGGAGCTGAGAAAACTAATCCATTCTGGTTCGGAGATTAGCTTTCCGTCGGAACGGCTCAGGCCAAAATACAGCTCGGCCCTCTCGGTCCGCTGACCCTCTGGGCATTCAAGATGACGGCTGGCCGCAGAACACGCTGCAATCGGCAGCAGGACGACCAACAGGAGGAAAGTTTGTAGCCGCGTAAAATTTATTTCCCGAATCAGGTTCAGCACAGTGTCTTCAGCTCCAAATTCAAGGCCCACCGGTGGGCGTCATGGAAATTAGCATAATATCGCCATTTGTCCTATCGTCCCTTTAACGCCGCAAAAGAAGCGAAATTATACCATTTTAGAAAAATCTCCACTTCCGAAAAACCAGCCTCCTGCAGCAAGGAGTGATTCTGTTGCGTAGTAAGAGGGATCAGGACATTCTCCAAGGCGTCGCGTTTCCCGGCGATTTCGAGTTCGGAATAACCGTGCGACCTTTTGAAGTCGTGATGAAGTTCAGTAAGAACGTTATGCAAAACGGGATGCTGATGGCGAACTTTTTCGCTAATCAACAGCGCACCACCTGGTCTGAGCGCGGTATGGATTCTGCGCAGCAGATTCGGGCGGAGTAGGGGATCGACAAATTGCAGCGTGTAATGGAGAATAACCAGTGAGGCGTTGTCGCACTCTGCGGTTGTCAGATCCGCACAGCGCAACTCAATTCTTTCGGCAAGTCCTTGGGCCGCGATCCGCTCTTGGCATCTTTCAATCATTGGTCGGGAATTATCAATCCCCACAAAGCGGACGGTGGGATCGTTTATTGCCCGAGCCATTAACAGCAGTGTCGTGCCGGTGGAGCAACCAAGGTCAAAGATGGTGGAATGAGGTTGAACAAGCTGCGCGGCGAGTGTCGCGGTGGCATGTTGGACGGCCTGGTAGAGCGGGACTGAGCGCTCAATCATGTCGTCAAAGACCGCCACGACTTGTTCATTGAAGACAAACTCCTTAAGATGCGGTTGGGGCTGCTGGTAAATCGTGTCGCGAGTCATGGGGCCTCTGGGAATAAAGTTTGGTCTGCCACCTCAAATCTGACGCAACCAACGCGTACCGATGCCGAAACAAGATCGAGTATTTCGTGGGGGTACCCTCCACAATCCGAATGGTGACCGCTTTCTTTGTCCTATTCCAGTAGGCGGTAGTGCCCGGGCTTGCGACAGCCACAGCGAGTGTATACGTGTTGTCCCAGGAGCCGGAACCCCATCCATCCCCGGTGGTGATATACGAGCAACATCCCGCGAAGTACAGGGCGATCGTCGGGAGTATGGCGAGGACAATGTTCCTTTTGATGTGTTTCCTCCTGCGAACGTCCACGCTCTCCCTCACCTTGACCGTCCGCGGCAAGGTGTAGGTGAGTAGCGTGTTGTTGGGCCATCTTGCCTCATTGCTGTGCCCGGAGTCCATCCCGCAGTTTCTCCGCAATCCGATCC
>JAQULY010000169.1 GCA_028718445.1 Kiritimatiellia bacterium | reverse complement strand
GCTGAGGTGGACGAACTGGTCGTCATGGTTTATGCCACGAACGTGACCGAGGTGCCTTTGCAGGTTCGTGCCAAATGGATTCAGA
Source organism: Kiritimatiellia bacterium (assembly GCA_028718445.1). Taxonomy (GTDB): domain Bacteria; phylum Verrucomicrobiota; class Kiritimatiellia; order RFP12; family JAAYLN01; genus JAQULY01. The sequence continues at coordinate 10,180 of JAQULY010000169.1, read as the reverse complement.
AACTGTATCCTTCTGTCCGGATTATAGAAGCATGGGACGGTCCGGACGGCTACGGCGATACCCCTGAGATACGCTGCGAGCAGGAGACCTACATACTGAAGAAGTTGGGCGGACTCCGAATCACCCATTTTTACTCAAGTGAATTCTACGGCGAGCATGTCAGCAGTGCTCTCGGCGCCGCAGACCGGAGAGTAGATGAGGCGCGCTTGGTTGTGCCAATCAGCGGAACGGCCCTCCGGGCCGACTACTTCGCAGGTCGGCAACACCTCGCCCCGGTCGTCTACGCCGACCTGATCACTAAAGTCTGCTTCTTGGGAGCACCCTCGACAGGCAAAACGACCATTGCCAAGGCAATGGCCGAACGGCACAATACGGTCTGGATGCCGGAGTACGGTGCGGAGTACTGGCTTTCGCACCATGTTGACCGGCGAATCACTTTTGACCAGTTTGAAGAGATCGCGCCGGAACACAACAGCAGGGAAGATGCTCTGACGCAACAGTCCCGTAAGTACCTCTTCTGCGACACAAACCCGATTACAACATACGTCTTCGCAAAAGACTACCATGGGAAAGCCGGCCCGGTTCTGACCAGACTGGCGATGGAAGCGGAGAAACGGTATGACTTGTTCTTCCTCTGCGGCACGGACATCCCCTACGCCGACACTTGGGATCGTAGTGGAGACCAGAAGCGGAAGTGGTTTCAGGACCAGATTGTGGGAGATCTGGCCGAAAGAAAGGTTCCGTTCTTTCGGCTGAGTGGCACATTGGAGCGCCGAGTCGAGCAAGTGGACTCAGTCCTCAGTCAACACCGCAAGTTCTGCAATGTGCTCGACATCAGCCGCGTTGAAGATGGCGAAAACCGGCGCGATGGGAAATGAAGACCGCCAACCAGCCGGTATCGGGTACGGCTCGCAAGCTCGCAGACCCTCAGCACTGACGTTGGCCGGAAGAGGAAGGTCATGAACGAAATGAATCTCGGGATCGCAGACAGGATACGCGCTTTGACGGACATGGCGAATGTCGGACGCGAAGTCGCCGGGCTTCTGTCTCGTGCCGGCATCAGCACGCCAGAGGATTTGGTGCGTTTGGGCGCGGTTGAAGCCGCTCTCAGGATCAGAAGAATACGGCCGGAGGATCCGCCTTGTCGCAGCGTGGTTGCCGGACTGCATGGCGCAATTCGCGGCGTTCGCTGGCACACAATCCCGAAGGCTGAGCGAGAAGCTCTGTGGAAGGAATACGAGGCTCGAATGAGGAGCCAATAGACTGCGGTGTGTAAGCAGAACCCGACGATGGTAATGAATCTGCCAGCCTTTTTTCGGCAAAATGGGATTTAAGCCTTATCCCCACTACTTGTATATGGAACTGAACGCGAAACCAGATTGATATGGCAAGCGGTTGCTCTCGTGCGCGAGGCCCGTAACGGGCCTCGCGTCGGAGATCCGTGACGTGCCACAAGCGCAATGACACACGAGCGCACCATAGGCTGCTCCACGGTCGTCTTCCTTCTGCTCATGGCAGGCTGTGGCATGGACGGCGGAGATACGTCGCTACCGGAGGGCGTCGCGATCGAGTCGCAGATCCCCGCTGGTGTCTCCTGGGCCTCACTACTGCTCGAAGCCTCTGATCTCGACTCGCTGACTCATGCCCCTTCACCCGGCGAACGGTCTGTTCTCTTTTCGAGTTCGGCGGACACACAGAAGGTATCGCTGGCACACCTGGCCCCCGAAGTGCTGGGGGACTTGGATCATGGCTTCTTCGTCCGGGTTGAGGACAAGGCTGACTGTGTCGAGGCAACCTTGGCGGAAGCTACCGGCCCCGGTGCCATCACATGGATCTGGTCGGCGAACCCGGTCGGCACAGCGGTGCTCTACATTGACAATGACGAAGTGCCCGCCTTGCACTTACCTTTCGCGAGCCTTCTTGCCGGCAGTATTCTTCCCGTCCGAGACACTTTTGCATCCATGACGGCACATGGGCACAATCTACACTTCCCGATTGTCCACTCGAACCGCTTCAGGCTCGCGATACGGGTTGCGGAACGCAAGCAACTGAGCGAGCTGTTCTACCATGTCGCCTGGAACTCACTTGTGGCGGACCGACCTATTCATCCCTTTGACGCCGCGGCGATACAGAACGCCGGACCACTCCTGGGGTCGCTAGGCGAGCGATTCAGGGAATGGACAGTCGCAACGACCGACGCGACCGAATTGGCTCTATCCTTCACCCTCGCCGCCAGCGACTCGAAGACGATATTTGAGAGTGACCAACCAGGCACGATCCGGCTTCTCGAAGTCACGGCCAGGAGCAAAGCGGCTCTCGCCGATCTCTGGATAGAGGCCCGATGGGATCGCCACTCGCAACCGGCGATCTCAGCGCCACTCAGCATGCTCGCCGGCGTATCCGCACAATGTGAGAACACGCGTTCGCTACCATGCACGCTATCCGGTGGACGCGTCCTGCTCCGATGGCCGATGCCGTTTGGATCGGCATCTACCATGTCCTTCATCAACAAGGGAAACCGTCCTCGTGACTTCGCAGTCCGTCTGCTTGTCGACGAGCGACCCCAGCAGAGCGACACCACACGGTTGCGCTTCCATGCGAACTACGCGAAGCAGGTGGCCCTGTCTCTGACGGCGCGCAATGTGGTTACCTTCGCGGACATCACAGGGCCGGGGTGGATCGTTGGAACCAGCCTACGTGTCGATAGCCGCAGTGCGAAATGGTGGGGCGAAGGAGACGAAATCATCTGGCTGGACCGGAACGACGAGGCCGCGTGGCGTGGAACCGGCACCGAGGACTACTTTGGCTTTGCGTGGTGCTCGGACCAATTGTTTCATCATCCTCTGCGAGGCCAGACACGAGCCGATGGCAGTCGCACAAACCGCAGAATTGCCGCCATGCACAAATACCACCTGATCGATCGCTTGCCGTTCCGCAGATTCGCCAGATTCGAAATGGAGGCATGGGGCCTTGCCGAGGGATTCATGGACTACGAAACGACTCTGATGTGGTACGCGCCTCTCGCACCAATATTCTGGCCGACAGAAGCGCCTGAATGTGCGATCATACCGGCTCATCAGCCATGAAAAGCATGAAGTCACAAGACCAAGCCATCCGACTGTGGATTGTCGGATCGATCGGCATTGACACCATTGCCACGCGCGATGCGCGACGCGAGAACCTGCTGGGAGGCTCGGTCACCTTCGCCTGCGCGGCCGCTTCCTTCTTCACGAAGGTCGGCGCCGTGGGGGTGGTGGGCAGCGATTTTCCGGCCGCTTTCCTGGAGCGCTATCGCCGTTTCGGCATTGACCTGTCCGGGCTGCAGCAGGCGGCGGGCAAGACCTTTCATTGGGAAGGCGTCTACGACGACGACATGATCAACCGCCGCACCGTCAAGACTGAGTTGGGCGTGTTCGAGCGTTTCACGCCCGAACTGCCGGAGAGCTACCGCGACGCGCCCTACGTGCTGCTCGGTAATATCAGCCCGGAGCTGCAACTGCACGTGCTGGAGCAGGCGCGCGGCGCGCGTTTCGTGGCCACGGACACCATGGACTTGTGGATCAACATCGCCAGGCCCGCCCTGCTGAAAGTGCTCGCGCGCACCAACCTGTTGACGCTCAATGACGGCGAAGCGCGCCTGCTGACCGGCTGCTTCAATCTGCGCGCCTGCGCCGAAGCACTGCTGAAGATGGGGCCGGAATACATCGTGATCAAGAAAGGCGAACACGGCGCGCTGCTGTTCACGCGCGATGGCATCGCCATCATCCCCGCCTATCCCGTTAAGGCCGTATGTGACCCCACCGGCGCCGGCGACTGCTATGCCGGCGCCTTCATGGGATGGCTGGCGAAGTCCGGCCGCGTGAACCTGTCCACGTTACGACAGGCGCTGCTGCACGGCAGTGCCGTGGCCGCCTTCGGCGTCGAGGACTTCAGCATGGCCAGGTTGGAGAGCCTGGCCGACGCGGAGATCGAGGCGCGCGTTGCCGAACTGCGCGCGATGGCGGCGCTGTAACGGCAGTCGGCGTTCTTGCTAGTTCGGCGACTTCCTGCCAGTCGAGGCAGCGCTCGATGGCAGGCGGACTGGGCTGAACGCCGCGGTTCCAGGGACGGTCATAGATGATTGTTCGGCAATCCGGCATGGCCCGCAGGAGCCGCAAGGCTTCGGGCGCGTCCTCGATGGCCAGGTCGAAACGCAGCCGGCTGAACTCGGCCAGGGTGAGCGACCGCGGCGCCGCCGGCGCGGATGGCACGGCTTCACGCCCATACTTGTCAACATGCACCAGCGGCACGTTCGAGAGCCCCTGGTCTGAGAGCCACGCAAGCGAGGCACCGCGCGTGGCGAAGGGACGCCCCGTGACGATCTGCACGTCGTGCCCGGCGCCAACCCATTCCAGGATGGTGGCGACGGCTCCGGGCGTTGGACGCAGTCCGCGTAGGACATCATCCTCATGCGCGCGCGCCATCAGCGCATGGTACTGCCACGGGGCCAGCAGGAAGGCGTCGCGCAGGTCGAAGACGCGGATATCGGCATAGGCTACACGGCAACCGTATAGCTCACCGGCCAGCCTGCTCAAAGAGCGGGCCGTCTCGCACAACACATCGTCAAAGTCCACGTAGATGCGCACGGGGGAGCAAGGGGGCAGTAACTTGGGGTCAAGGGTTCAGTTTGGCCACTGGCCTGTGGCCAGTTGGAGCATATTGGGAGAAACGCCCAACGTTCAATTCTCAACTTCGGCGTTGAACGTTCGGGTTCTCAGACCAGGTGAGTATATAGCACGCAGACCGCCAGGCAAGGGAATCCTTGGGCGTTGGATATTCCTTTGATTGTATGCGGCACGGCGGTGTATGCTGACGGCCATGTTCCAGGGCTCCTATCGCATCGCCCGCGTCTTTGGCGTGCCGATTCAGCTCGATCTCTCGTTGATCGTGCTGGCGGTGTACTTTGTCCTCACATCCGAGAGTGTGACGATAGGCTCGCAAACGGTTGGCGGCGCAGTTGTTGGTCTGGTAACCGCCTGCTTGCTCGTGCTCAGCGTAGTTCTCCATGAACTCGGTCACACCTACGCTTCGCTCAAGTTCGGCTGCCGGGTACGCGATATCACACTGATGCTGATCGGCGGGCGCGCCACGTTGCTGGACATGCCGCGCGAACCGTGGAAGGAGTTCGTTGTGGCCATATCTGGACCGCTGATAAGCGCCGCGCTGTGGCTGGGGGGCATGCAGGCCGCGCATCACCTGCGACCATCAATGCCAGTGATGGCCGAATTGTTCAAAGGGCTGGCCTGGATCAATCTGTGGTTACTGATCTTCAATCTGCTCCCGGCCTTTCCCATGGATGGCGGACGGTTGCTGCGGGCGGCGCTGGCCCAAAAGCTCGGGCGATTGCGCGCCACCTACATAGCCTCGCGCGTCGGACGCGTGTTCGCCGTATTGTTCGCGATATGGGGGTTTTTCCCGTTCAATTTCTTTCTGCTGTTGATCGCCTTGTTCGTGTACCGGGCGGCCGGGGCGGAATACCGCATGGTGCAGATGGAGTCCGGCGCGGGCGGCCCCTTTTTTCGCGGCGGTCCGCCGCCGGACGACCAGGCCTATATCTCGCCGCCGCCCTACCGCCGCGGCCGCGATGTCTCGGACGTCTACAGAGAGCGCGACGGTTCTTGACCTTTTTATGCGTTTTTCATAGTCTGGCAGCGTTTTCCAGTCCATGGAGTCCTCTATAGTGGAACAGTCAGGGATTTTGTATCACAGCGCAGCCCATCTTATGGCCGCGGCGGTTTGCCGTCTCTTTCCTGACGTTCAACTCGATATCGGGCGCGACACCGAAGACGGCCTGTACTTCTACTACGACTTCGATCTGCCGCATCGGCTGGCCCCCGAAGATTTTCCGCGTATCGAAGCCGAGATGACCAGCCTGGCCAAGGCCGCCATCCCCTTCGAACGGCTGGAGGTGACGCGCGCCGAGGCTACTCGCTTGCTGGCGGGGCAGCGCTACAAGCTCGAACGCCTGGCGGACATTCCCGCCGGCGAGACCATCTCGCTGTACCGGTGTGACGGCTTCGTGGATCTGTGCCGCGGACCTCATGTCGCCACGACCGCCGACATCGGCGCGTTCAAGCTCACGGCCGTGGCCGGGTCATACTATCGCGGCGACGAAAAGAACCCGATGCTGCAGCGCCTCTACGGCATGGCCGCTCCCACCCGAGCGGAGCTGGATGCCGCCGTGGAGCGCTTAGAAGAGGCCAAGCGGCGCGACCATCGCCGGCTGGGACGCGAACTCGATCTCTTCAGCATCCATGACGAGATCGGCCCCGGCTTGGCGCTCTGGCACCCCAAAGGCGCGCGCATCCGCGTCGCCATCGAGGACTACTGGCGGCGCGAACACTATCGCGGCGGCTACGAGATGGTTTTCACGCCGCATGTCGGCCGGGCCCAACTGTGGGAAACATCCGGTCATCTAGGCTTCTACCGCGACAGCATGTACCCGCCGATGACGGTCACCGAGGACGAAGGTCATGCCGCTGCCCGCGCGGAGCAGTACTTCGTCAAGCCGATGAACTGCCCCTTTCATATTCAGATCTACCGCAGCCGCAAGTGGTCCTACCGCGACCTGCCGGTGCGCTGGGCGGAACTCGGAACGGTGTACCGCTTCGAGAAGGAAGGCGTACGGCACGGGTTGCTGCGCGTGCGCGGCTTCACGCAGGATGATGCCCACATCTTCTGCACTCCCGCGCAGATCGAGAGCGAAATCCGGCGCACGCTCGGTTTCGCCCTGGGCATTCTGCGGCGCTTCGGATTTTGCGAGATCACCGCTTTTCTGGCGACGCGCCCGGAGAAGTCCGTGGGGCTGCCGGAGCGCTGGGAGCAGGCAACCGTGGCGCTTGAGAACGCGCTCAAGGCCGAGGGGTTGCCTTACGAGCGCGACATCGGCGGCGGCGCTTTCTACGGCCCCAAGATTGACCTAAAGATCCGCGACGCGCTGGGCCGGCCGTGGCAGCTTAGCACGATCCAGTTCGATTTCAACGAACCGGAACGGTTCGCCATGACCTATGTCGGCGAGGACGGCCAGGAACATCAGCCCTACATGGTGCACCGCGCCCTGCTAGGCAGCCTGGAGCGCTTCTTCGGCATCCTGATCGAGCACTATGGCGGCGCCTTCCCCGTTTGGCTGGCGCCCGAGCAAGTGCGGGTATTGCCGTTGAGCGAAAAGCAGCTCGATTACGGCCGGCGCGTGGCCGACGAACTGCGCGGGGGTGGCGTGCGCGTGAGCGTGGACGAGGCGGCCGACAAGCTCGGCGCCAAGATCCGGCGCGCGCAGATGGAGAAAATCCCTTATATGCTGGTTGTCGGCGGCCGTGAGGCCGAAGCGGGTGTCGTCGCGGTGCGTAGCCGCGAGAAGGGCGACCAGGGCGCCGTGCCCCTGGCCACTTTCATGGAACAGATTCGCACGGAAACCCAGGCGTAACCTTGCGCCGAAACGGGAGGTGAGCCATCGGCTCCTTCGTTCGCACAAACTTCAAGATTCGTGTTCCCAACGTCCGTGTCGTCGGCGCCGATGGCGAGATGCTGGGGGTAATTCCCACACGCGACGCCCAGCGTCTGGCGCAGCAGGCGGGCCTCGATCTGGTCGAAGTGTCGCCCAATGCCGAACCGCCGGTCTGCAAGATCATGGACTTCGGCAAGTACCGCTACGACGAGGGCATGAAGCGCAAGCAGGCGCGCAAGAGCCAGACGCGCCAGGTCATCAAGGAGGTCAAGTTCCACGCCAACGTGGATCCGCACGATCTCGAGACCAAGATGCGCAAGATCAGGGACTTCCTGGCCGAAGGCCACAAAATCAAACTCACGCTGGCCTATCGCGGCCGCGAAAACGCCCACAAGGAGCTGGGTTTCGAAGTGATTCAGCGAATCATCAAGGACCTGGAGGGCGATGCCATCTGCGAACAGCCTCCGCGCCTGCTGGGACGCCTGCTGGGCTGCATGTTGTCGGCCAAGCCACAGAAGGGAGCCGGCAAGCAGGGCGGCGGTCAGCGTCCGGCGGCGCCCGCGCCAGCCGCCGCTCCGCGTCCGGCGCCGCCCGCGCAACCAGCGGTCGCCAACCCGGCGCCGCCCGCCGCCGAACCGGCGGCCCCTGCGCCTGTGCCGCAATCCGAGCCGGCCCCTGCGCCTGTGCCGCAATCCGAGACGGCCTCTGACCCTGTGCCGCAATCCGAGCCGGCCTCTGACCCTGTGCCGCAATCCGAGCCGGCCCCCGCGCCTGTGCCGCAATCCGACGCGGCCCCTGACCCTGTGCCGCAACCCGATGCCGTCCAGCCTGACATCAAGGCTTGAGCGCAACGTCCATGACATCGCGAAGTCGCGTACACGCCGCACTGCGCAAACAGCCCGTCGACCGCGTGCCGGTGTTCATGTGGTTCCATCCGGTCATGACGCGCCGGCTGGCTAGCCTGTTGGAGATACCGCCGGCATCCGTATCGCAAGCGTTCGGGGACGATATCGCTCAGACCTGGGTCAACAACAACCAGGCCATGGAGGGCATCGTCCACGCGCATGACGGCGAGGGTCATACCGATCCCTGGGGCATCCGGTGGGTCAAACATGGGGCCTTCAACCAGATCGAGCGCACGCCACTGGAAAACTGCGCGAATGAGACGGAACTCGACCGCTATGCTTTCCCGTCCGACCGCGTGGAGGAACTGCTGGCGCCGATGTCCACCCTGGCCGCCCGCGTAGGCGACGACAGGTTCCTGGGCTGCGACGTGTCGCCCTGCGTGCTCGAGATGTATGGGCGGCTGCGCGGTATGGAGCCATCGCTGCTGGACATGGCGGACAAGCCGGATACGGCGGCGCGGATGCTCGCGCGCTGCGCGGACTTCGCGGCAGAGCTGGCAGCGCTGGCCTGCCGCCGTTACCGCCTGGACTGGCTCTGGACCGGGGATGACGTGGCCGGACAACAGGGCATGCTCATCAGCCCGTCGCAGTGGCGCGCCATGGTCAAGCCCAACCTTGCCCGCGTGGTCAAAACCGGCCGCGATGCCGGCTTGCACGTGGCCTATCACTCCTGTGGCGCGCTGCGTCCCATCATCGGCGACCTGGCCGAAATTGGGGTAACCGTGCTGAACCCGCTCCAGTGCAACTGCCCCGGCATGGATCCGCTCGAGTTGAAGCGCGAGTTCGGCGGGCGACTGGCCTTCATGGGTGGCGTTGACACCCAGGGACTGCTGCCGCATGCGTCAGCGGACGAGGTGCGCTGCGCCACATCCAGGCTGATCGAGGGCATGACCGCCGATGGCGGCGGGTACATCCTCGCGGCCTCGCACACGGTGCCGCCGGAAACGCCTGACACCAACATCTTCGCCATGTACGAAGCAGCCGGCATCTGCCGCGAGGAAATCTTCGATCGCGCCGCGGACATTCGCCGTCGCGCCGGTTGAAGCTCGTCAACTGAACCGCGCGATGATCTGCGCGTTCGGATGCAGGTCATCCGGCAAACCGGCGACCTTCACCATGCGGTCTATCAGACCGTCCAGCCGCTGACCGCTTTGCAGCGCCAGATCGAGCAGCGGCTTCTGATTATCGCTGACAGGACCAAGGTGTTGCTGCACCATCATATCCAGCACGCCATTCATCACGGTCAGAGGCTGGCGCAGTTCCTGCCCAAGTTCCGCCATGATGGCCAATAGTTGCTGGCGCGTGAACTCCGGTGCGCGCCGCTTGTCAACCGACGCGCGCGACATGCGCGTCAGCGCGGCGATCTGCTCTTCGGCCCTGCTGACGGCCTGGGTGACGGCCCGTCCCATTTCTTCGAGGACGGTGCCGTCCTCCACGCCGGTGACTTCCGCACCCGTGCGCATGGCATTGACCCGCTGCAACAGGTCGGCTAGCGGTTTCCCGGCGGAGGTCGCCTCGCCCTTTGGCGCTCCCATCGCCAGCCACAATTCCTCGGGCAGGCCGGCATCGCGCAACCTGGCGTGCAAGGCCTCCTCGTCAACGCCACTGGCGGCGGCGCGTTTCAGCTGCCGCAGTAGGCGCGCCTGACTGGCATCCGCGTCGCCGCGCTCCTTCAGGTACTTGGCGAGCAGTCCGTCAACCGCGATATCCTCGCCGACGTTTTTGATCTGCGCCTTGAGCTCCGTGATGGCCTCCTCGGCATCTTCGCGGCCTTGCAGGTACGCGACAACGG
>JAQULY010000168.1 GCA_028718445.1 Kiritimatiellia bacterium | reverse complement strand
ATCGGCGAAGCCGGTGCCGCGCACCTGATGCAGGTCGCGCTCCCACTCTTCCCGCCGTTGCAGCAGGATGGTCTGCTGCTGCTTGGCGGCCTGGTACTCGAAATTCTCGCGCAGGTCGCCATGACTGCGCGCCGCGGCGATATCCTGGCTGTTGCGTGGCAGATCAACTTCGATCAGCCGCGTGAGTTGCTCCTGCCGCTCCCGCAACGAGCGCCACGAAGTCCACCGCCCGGCCGGCGCTGCGACGGTCGCGGTGTTGCGCTTGCGCCCAGCCAGGTCGGGATCGCCCTTGATCATGCGCGCCACCAGGGCGCGATGCGCCGACGGTTCCCAGACCGGCGCGTTGCCGTAGATGCGATCGAAGATCGCCTGACGTTGAATCCCGGACAGGCTCTCGAACGCAGGCTCGAACCATTTGGCGCTCTCGAACAGCGCGTGCAGGTGATGCTGCATGCGCAGCGTCTCGCCGCTCAGCGTGCGGTCTTCGATGACGGCAATGGCGTGGGCCATCAGCTCGTAGAGCGACGGCAACGGCCATCCGGCCACGGCTGGCAGATTGCGCAGTGTCCAGACCAGCAGCACGGGCGACACGGCTACGCCCACCAGCAGTTCACGGCAGCGGGCTTGCAGGACTTCCCGGGCGGCGGGCAAAGCCAGCAGCGCGGCGAATGTCTCGGACAGCAGGTTCAGATTCATGCGCGGCACCGCCGCAAGCAAGCGCTCGACCGCGCCTTCATCCTCAAGCAGCATTGCCGCCATCTGCCCGCAGTCGCGCGCCGGCAGCGACTCGCCGGCGCGTACGAAACGCTCCTCGTCCCACAGGTGGGCGCGCAGGTCGGCGGCCGGAGGCTCGGTCAGTTGCAGGCGGCGCGTCAGCAGCGCCAGACGCGCGTAAAGCGCGGCATCCGTGTTGAAGGCGCCTTTCAGCGCAAAGGCCAGACGGTCGCTCAGGGCCTCCCGCGCGGCCGCGTCCAGCGTTCCGGCGTCCGCGGAGGCATCGAGCGACTGCAACTGCCGCATCAACACGGCGGTGTCGCGTTCGCCGCGCAAGGCCTCGAACCAGGCGCGGTCGTGAGTGACCGCCGCGGAACGCAGCGTCAGCGGCTCGGTGCGCTTGGCGGGAATGTCCACCAACGGGTCTGACCTGAGCGCCTTGCGAGCCGCATCCCAGAACCTCTTCCAGTCGTCGGGAACGACGATCTTGTGCTCCGTCAGCAGCGTCTCCAGCCGCGCGGCGGAGAGCGGACCGAAGCTGCGCAACACCAGCCGGACGACTTCGCCGGGGTCGTCGCGCGTCAGCCGCTCGATGGCTGCCGGATCGCGATGTCGCCTGGCCAGGAGGTGATCGTCGCCGACAAGCGACAACGCCTCGGCAGCGTACGCGAGCGCCATAGCGTGGTTGGGCTTGAGCGTGAAATCAACCACCATGCGCTTGTAGAAATCGTCCACGCGTTTGACGACGCCGAAGCCCCAGGTCTTGTCCAGGCAGAAGGTTCCGGGGCTGCACGACAGCAGCAGGTCCAGCCGCCGCAGCGACTCCGAGGGCGCGATCTCCCCGAATCCCACGCTGGCGATGCAGGCAGTCCACAGACGCGTCTTGCCGGCCTTCTTCAGCACGTCATGGCAGAAGGCGCCGAAACCGCGGCCGTCGGCGCGCCAGACCGCCCAGACCGCCAGCAAGCGCCGCAGAGCGTCGGTATCGCCGAGTTCGACCAGCGCCTCCTGCATGGCCTGCGCCCAGTCCTCGGAGAGCTCCTGCTGACCGCTGGTCCGCAGCTCCTGCAGCGTATCCAAAAGCTTGTCAATGGGCACCGGACGTTGTTCCAGATCGGTCAGGAATCGTTCTTCCAGCTTGCTCAGGTCGCCGTCCAGTGTCTCTGCCATCGCCGTTGTTTCTCCCGCCGCCGCACCGCTCTTGCCGACGACGGAAAGAATGTACCAAAGGACTTGACCGAGGGAAACTTGAGAATTGAGGGTTGCGCGTTCGGCGCTACGCCCCGTGCAACAGAGAGCTTGCGGCGTAGCGACACTCGTTTCTATAATGACGGCGCAATGGTTGACATCTCAATGGCGCGCCTGCGCGGTGTCGCGATGCTGGCGACCGCGCTATGCGTTCTTGTGACCCGCGCGGCCACCAACGAGGGCCTGCGTCATGTGCTGCTCGTGCACCCCGAGTCCATATACCTGCCGGCGGTCGCGGCGTTTGACAAGTCCTTCTGCGAGTATCTGTCCACGCATTCGCCCGTGCCGGTCTCATACCGGACTGAGCACATTTGCCCGGACAGTCCATTGGCGATGGAGATGATGCGCGCCATGCAGTCATTGCTGCGCGACCGGTACGCGCACAAGGCGCCCGACCTGGTGGTCGCCACGCTCCCGGAGGCCTTGGACTGTCTCTACGACAACGGTAAGCCGCTTTTCCCGGACGCACCTATCCTGATGGCCGGGCGGCTGGTTCAGAATCTCGGACAGACGCCGACGAACGTCTTCCCATTGCCCCTGAACATAACGTTGACGCCGACGCTGGAGTTGGCGCTCCGACTGCATCCCGACACACGCCGGATTATTGCGGTCTACGGCAGCAGCACACTCGACCGCCGCGTCATGGAAACGGCCCTGCGGGAGTGGGACGGTCTGCCGGGGCGCATTCCCGTGGAGCGCCTGACGGGGCTGTCCGTCAGGAAGTTAGAGTCGCGTCTCGCCGCGCTCCCGCCAGGTTGCGTCGTCGTCTATGGCTCAATCGTGCAGGATGTCACGGGTATGCAGTTTGTGCCACATGACGTCTTGCGCAGGCTACACGCCAGATGCAGTGCGCCGATCTACAGCTTTTACGACGCCTACCTCGGCAGCGGTGTCGTCGGCGGGTTCGCCTACAACTTCGATGAGGTGGGCAGCCAGACCGCACAGGTGGCGCTGAAGCTTCTGGCCGGGGACAAACCCGGCGAGGCCATCGGCCGCGCCAACCTCCTCCGTGGACGAACGCTCCTGGATTGGCGGGAATTGCGGCGTTGGGGCATTCCGGAACGGCGCCTTCCACCCGGTGCCATTGTCCTCAACCGTCCTGAGACCGTCTGGTATGTACACCGAGTGGAGATCCTCCAAGTTGTTTCTGTCTTCGTCTTGATGGTCTGGCTGATTGCCTTGATGGTCCGGAACCGGCTGCGACTGAGGCGTTCGGAGCGCGACCTGCTGCTGAGCCGGAGCGAGCTGCGGCGCCTGGCCGATAGGCTTCTGCAGAATGACGAAGAGGAGCACAGCCGGATTGCCCGCGAGTTGCATGACGACTTTTCGCAGCGAATCGCTGCCCTTTCCATGGACATCGGCAAGGTCCAAAGAGATCTGCAGCCGCCGTCCGATAGCGGCAGCGCCGCGCTGACCACCATCCGGGCCGGACTCTCGCGTCTGGCAAGCGACCTGCACGGCCTGTCGCGCCGGCTCCATCCCGCCGTGATTGACGACCTGGGCCTGGTCCAGGCCTTGCGCGGAGAATGTGTCGAGATCGAGAGGCAAACGGGGGTTGCGGTCAGCTTCTACCCCGACCATGTTCCCGAAAAGATTCCGCCGGCGATCGCGCTCTGCCTGTACCGTGTGGCCCAGGAGAGTCTTCGCAACGCGTCCAAACACGCTCGTGCCCACGAGATCCGTGTCTTCCTGACGGCGGGCGACAAGCGCATCGAGTTGATCGTCGAGGACGACGGCGTCGGGTTCGATTCGCGCAAGCCCCAGCCTTGTCCCGGCATCGGACTGACCGGCATGGGCGAACGCGTGCGGATGGCGGACGGCGAACTGAGTGTCGTCTCGCATCCCGGCGAAGGCACGACGGTCCGCGCGCGACTACCGTTTAACGAAGAGGATCGCGATGAAGCCTCGACTGCTGCTGGCGGATGACCACCAGATCGTCTTGAACGGTCTGAAGAACACACTCGAACACGAGTTCGAACTGGTCGGCACGGCCACCGACGGCCGCGCGCTGGTGGACATGGCGCTGCGGCTGCAGCCGGACCTCATCATGGCCGACATCTCCATGCCGTTATTGAACGGCATAGACGCCGTGATCAAACTGCGCCAGGCGGGGATTCCCGCGAAGATCGTCATTCTGACGATGCACGCCGACCCCATCTATGCCGCCAAAGCCTTCGAGGCCGGCGCGATCGGCTACGTGATCAAGCATGCCGCCGCAGCCGAGCTGGTGACGGCGCTCCATGAGGCCTTGCGCGGACACACCTACTTGTCGCCCGAGATTGACTCCAATCTGGAGCAGCCTTCGTCGTCGCGCACGCCTATGGAAGCGTCGCTCCAGCTGGGCCGCCTGTCCGGCCGCCAACGCGAAGTCCTGCAGTTGCTGGCCGAGGGTAAATCGGCCAAGGAGATCGGCGCCATCCTGAAAATCTCCTCGCGCACCGTGGAGTTTCACAAGTACCGCATCATGGAGATACTCAAGCTCAGGACAACCGCCGAACTAGTCGGCTACGCCATCCGGGACGGACAAATCTGACACACCCGAACTGGTAACTTTGCGAGTAGCCTAACCTCCGACCAGATCAATATAGTGCTGCACTCAAGTTCTTTGGCTCATCAGCCAAACACCCGACAAGGGGGGGGCAGCACTATGAGGACTAGATCGCTTCGACGCCTATGGCGTTCTCTATTTTTATTCGGATGCCTGCTGGCAATGCCGGCAACGGCCAGTTCTCCCTGCATGACTTTCTATGTTCCCTTCCCCGAGGCGGACGCGCTGACCGCGCTTGCCGCGGTCGAGACTGGCGGGGCCGGCGACGCGCCCGCGAACCCGATGACCACCTACATCTCGATCGCGGCCATCGCCGACGGCACCATCATTTGCTACGACCACTGGGAAGACGGCTACGAGGCTGACCACAACTACATCACGGTGCATCAGGCCACCACCGAGATCTGGGGCGACGGCAACGCGTCGAACGGCGCACCGCCCGGCATTCCGAGCGATCTGATCAACGCCGGCACTGTTGTCCTGCTGTACAATCAGGTCAACACGACGTCCCCGCAAACGCTGGATTTCGACGCGCGCGACAAGATCGCCGCCCTGCGCACCATCTCGGTCACGCGCACGTACTGGGCCGCGCAGAGCGGCACGCTGTTCGCCGGTTGCGTCGAGACCTTTGACACCTCCAAGTGGGGCAAGGAGTACCGCGCGCCCATCGGCGTAGATGTCCCTGACGGTACGGACTACCAGATGTTCGAGTACACGGCCATCTCCGTCATGGCGCGCGACAACGACACCACGGTGCTGACGGATGCCGACAACAACGGAACCTTCGAGGCCACCAACGTGCTCAACGAGGGCGAGACCATCTTCGTCAGCAACGTGAACGTCGGCGGGCGCGTGCTGGCCGACAAGCCCCTGCAGGCTGTGCTGTTCTCCGGAGACATCGCCTCCAATTACGAGAGCCGAGACTCCAGCCTCCTGCCCGTCAACCTCTGGAGCAGCAACTACTACACGCCCGTCTCCACCCCGAGCGGCCACGGCACCCGCGTCTGGCTGTATAATCCCGGCGCCGCCGACATCACGGTCAACTACACCACGCGCCTCGGCACGGGCACGCCAGTGAACGGATCACTCAAGGTCACGGCCGGGTCGTACAACTCCTATACCCTGGCCAACGGAGCCGCGGGGCGCTTCTACACTGCCAACGGCGCGGTTTTCTACGCCTATTCGACCACCGACTCCGATTCCTCCACCTACAGCTCCACTTACGGCTACAGCGACAATCAATCCTGGGACTGGAGCTACACGCTGATTCCCGAACAACTGCTCTCGCCGCAGGTGCTGATCGGTCTGGGCATCGGCCGCGATCCAACCTCGTCCGTCTATCCCAGCGAGAACGGCAACCCCATCTGGATCACGCCCGTCGGCAACGGCAGCACGCCCGTGACCGTCTATATTGACTATGACGGCGACAATGCCGGCCCTTACACCGACGCGAACGGCAACCGCTATGACGCATCCACCAGTCTGGTCGAGTTGCAGCAGGCCAAGCTCTACGATCCCGACGGCGACCAGACGGCCATGCTGATCTATGTGCTCTCGACCAACGTGACCCTGGCGGCGGCCTGGGGTCAGGACACGCTGACGGCCACGGCCGGCGCACCCGGTCTCGATGTCGGCACATCCATCCCGCCCGTGGACGTGATTGACGTGGTCAAGGATTTGTCCGTGACGGAAGACGCCAACGGCGACGGCGTGCTTGGCCCCGAGGATACCGCGGAGTACCGCATCAGCGTCAACAACACCTCCCGCGCGCCGATTCCGGCGGACGTCATCGTGCGCGACGTACTCGACGGCGGTCTGACCTACGTCGCCGGCAGCACCGAAATCCGCAACAGCACCAACAGCGCCTGGACTTCCGTGTCCGACGACACCGCCGGCACGCCCTTCCCGCTCGACGGCGACGGTCTGCTGATCAACGATTCCATTCCCGTGAACGACAAGTATCAGGTGCGTTTCCTGGTAGCCGTGGCACCCTTCGAGGCGCTGGCCGACAACCAGGTCTCCATGGTCAACACGGGCACGGTCTCCGCCGTGGTGTTCGACCGCGTCGTGAGCTTCCGCAACGAAACCTACCTGCATGGCGCCATCGGCGACCGCATCTGGTACGACACGAACGGCGACGGCGCGCAGGATGCCGGCGAGCCTGGCATCAATGGCGTTGTTGTGTACCTCGACATGGACAACGATGGGGTACGCGACGAGTGCGAACCTTACGACACGACCGCCGGCAACGGCGACTATCTCCTGACCGGCGCCTTCATCGTGGCAGGAACCTGCCATGTACGCGTGGACGCCTCGACGCTGCCGGCCGGACTCTCGCCAACCTACGATCTCGACGGAGTCGCTTCGACGAATTTGGCCACTTGCGCGCTTGCCGGCGGCGAGGAACGGCGCGACTTGGACTTCGGCTACCGCGCCGTCGCACAGCTTTCCGGCTCGGTCTTCCGGGATGTTGACGGCGACGGCACGCCCGACGCCGAGGATACCGCCGGCCTGGCGGGAGTCACCGTGCTGCTGCTGGACGCAACCTCCAACGTCGTGTCCATGACGTCCACTTCGCCTGACGGTTCGTACGTCTTCGCCAACGTGCCCACGGGCACATACAGTGCCGTGCAGATTCTGCCGTCCGGCTGGACCAACACGTACGATGTCGTGCCGCCCAACGACCTGCGCATCCCGCTGATGCTGACTCCCAACCAGAACTCAACGAACAACGATTTCTACGACACGCGCAGCGGCACGCCGGCATCCGCCGGCAAGGTGCTCTACCTGAGCGATCCCAGCCAGGCGCTTGATCGCAATGACCCCGTGGCGTCCGGCGACAACACCACCGCCAGCACCGCAACGCTGACCCAGAGCGCCACGGAGACGATCACGGTCGTCGGCGCGGCCGCCTCCGCCAACAGCGACAACACCGTGTCCACTTTCTCCTTCAGCTACGACTCGGGAAGCACGGGCCAGAACCGGGTGCTCATGGTGGGCATCTCCTACCGCAACCGCGACAGCGAGACGGTGACGTCCGTAACCTATGGCGGTCAGACAATGACGGAGGTAGGGACAGCCCAGGTCGCGTCACGGCCGTCCGACGGTCGGATTTACATCTTCAGTCTCGTGAACCCGCCTACCGGTGCCAACTCTTTGCGCGTCAACTGGAACTCCGCGCTCAATTACGCAGCGGTCGTTGGCGCCGTAACCTATGCAGGCGTGGACCAGACTACTCCAACGGGATCTTTCGCATCTTCCAGCGCCACGTTCGGCACACCCGCGGTCAACGTTGGCTCGGCTTCCAGCCAGTTGTTATTCGGCGTCTGTGGCGGCCGTACCACCAGCGATTACGCCGTCACGGACGGCGGCACACAGCTGTGGTCGGCGCGCCCCTACAGCAGATATACCTCGGGATCAGGCCAGTCGAAGGCAGGCGCAACAAGTGTGAGCCTGACCTGGAGCGGCTCGTCGGCCGCATGGGTGGCCGGCGGCGTGGCGCTTCGGCCCGCGACTTCAGAGGGGACCCGGATGGCTGGATTCACCCAGTCGCCGGCTTTCGCCCTGCCCTTCTCCATGTCATCCGGCGCGACGGTTAGCATCACCGGATTCGTCGACATTGTCAGCGGGACGATGCCGGCCAATCCCGCCGTCACGGCCCGCCTGTCAGCCGGCGGCACAACCTTTATGACACTGTCCAACCCCACCTACAGCGGCGGCGCGCTGGTCTGGTCGGAAACCCTTGGCGGCAACATCAGCCTTCCCACGGGACAGGCGATCGCGCTGAGTGTATCCAACGCTCAGGCCGGCGTGGACTTCGCGTTACGCTACGACAGCGCGGCCTACCCGTCCAAAGTCGTCCTGCCCACGGCCAGCATCATCGCCATCCCGAGCCTGGCGATCTACGATGCGCCCTACCCCGGCGGCGCGCCCGTCGCCGACAGCCCCATCCCGATCACGCGCTATGTCCGCCTGACCGTTACCGATCCCTTTGGCGCCTACGACATCACCGGTGCCAGCCTGGCGATTGACGGCCCCGGCACGTCCGGCGACCTCGCGCCCACGCTCGGCGACGGCGACCTCGTCGCCAGCAATGCCTGGTCGAAAACCTACGAGTTCGCCTGGGACATGCAGGCGAACGATGGCGACTACACGATCGCCGCCACCGCCAACGAGGGCAGCGAGGGCATCACGGCCAGCGGATCGGTCCACCACCGTCTCTACTATCCGCCCATATATGCGGTCGGCGGACAAGTGCGCGACGACTTCGACATTGACGGTGACCTGGCCGACCCCGACCTGCCTTCGGCGGGCGTGGCCATCCGCCTCTACAGCGATCCCAACGGCGATGGCGATCCCGCCGACGGCGACTTGCTCGACATGCAGGTGACGGACGACGCGGGCGTTTATCTTTTCGAGAACCTGGCCAACGCACACTACGTGGTCGTCGAGAGCGACCCGGTCTATTCCGTCAGCACGGCCGACATCTACGGCGCGCCCGATGACAACCGTATTGCCGTGACGATCGCGAATGCCGACAGCCTAGGCAACGATTTTCTCGACGCGGTTGACCCAAGCGGTTACCTGTACGACACCCATGACGGACTGATCGTGCCCGGCGGCAGCGTCGCGGTGACTGGCCCCGGCGACGTCACGTTGGTTCAGGACGGATCGAGCGGACAATACATCTTCGTGACCGATGGCACGCCCGGCAGTTACACCATTGCGGTGACGCCACCGTCCGGTTACATCATAGACCCGCGCCGTTCGCCGGCAGGCGCCAGTTTCGACCCGACCGGCGGCGACGACCCGACGGTCCTGGGCGCCTATCCACGCGCCGATCAACCTGGCTATCTCGTCAGTCCGATGGCGGAGAGCAATGCCTTCTACTACGCGTTCGAGCTGACCAACGGCGATCCGATCGTGATCAACAACAACTTCCCGTTGACGCGCTTCGACCAGATCGGAGATTTCGCGTGGGAAGATGCGGACGGCGATGGTTTTCAGGACGCCGGGGAACTGCCACTGGAAAACGTCGTCGTACAATTGTACGACGCAACCAGCAACCTGCTGGACACTGCGACCACGGATGCCTTCGGCGCCTACCGCTTCACCAACCTGACCGCAGCGATCTATTTCGTGCGCTTCACGCCGCCATCGGGGTATGCGGCGACACCGGCAGACGCCGGCAGCGAGGACGCGTCCGACAGCGATGCCGACGCTTCCGGGTGGACGCGACCGATTGCCCTGCTATATGGCGTTCCGAACTTCAGCGTGGACGCCGGCTTCTACCGTCCGGCGCGGGTTTACGGCTATATCTTCTACGAGGATAGCCCGGATGGCATCCGCGACGCCGGCGACATCGCCGTCACCAACATCGGCGTATACCTGATGGGAACCAACGGCGCCATGTTGGCGGAGACCGTCAGCGACGCAAGCGGTTACTACAGCTTCGAAGACGTGCTGCCGGGAAATTACACGCTACGTTTCTGGGTGCGGCTCGAGAAGCTGACGCTCACACCCGCCGGCGACGACCCTGAACGTAACCGCATCGCGGCCGAGTCCGAAGGTTTCTACGACATCGTGGTGTCCTCCGGCGACGGCCTTTTACGGGACGGATCGGAACCATCCGGTAAAGGACCGCAAGGAGACGGATCGGAACCATCCGATGAAGGACTGCTGGAAGGCGGATCAGGACCGTACAATGTCGGCCTGACCGGCAACGGGCCACTTGCGACCTCGATTGCCTTGCGCATGTACAAGTCGGCCGAAGGAG
>JAQULY010000167.1 GCA_028718445.1 Kiritimatiellia bacterium | reverse complement strand
ACTGGCGGGTGTGGCGCAGCCGCGCCTGGGCGCGGACTGGGCCGGGCTCGCGGCCGCGGCCGTCGCGGCCTGCTTCGATTCGCAACTGGATGCGGCGGGCGTGGTGGCGGCGGCACTAAAAGTTGCGGAAGAGAACAACCGCAATGTATGGGAAGAACTGCGCTTTCACCTCTCACCTTACCACGGGGCGCCGGCGTTCGATCAGGCCGGCTTGCGTCAGGATCTGCTCAACTGGTTCTTCAACTACGGCAAGCCCGGCGCTGGCAAGGATCTGAACCGGTTCGCCAACAACCCGCTGCGTTTCGTGCTGCCGGTGATCCGGGCTTTTGACGGCGACGCGCGCAAGGCCCTGGCCGTGTTGCTCTGGCCGCCGCATCACCAGAACCAGTGGTTCTGCTATACCTCCATCATGCACGGCGTCACGGCCACGCTGGCCGGCGCGATGCTCGGTGCCAGACACGGCCGGCAGGCATTTCCCGCCGAGTGGCGCAAATGGGCGGAGCCGATCGCCGCGTCGTGGTTCCCGATGACGGATGTCGTCGAACAGACTCGGGCACGGGAACGTGACATCATCGAGATCCACGAAACCATGGCGCAGCGCCGTCAGAACGGAATGAGTCAGTTGGAGGACAAGATCTACGGCTGCCTGCTGGCCAGTTCCATCGGCAACGCCATGGGCTCGCCGCCCGAGTGGGAGTGGTACGAAGTCATTGACGAGAAATGGCCGGGCGGTGTGAAGACGATTCTCGACCCGCGCTGCCTTGAGAACGAGGACGACAACCAATTGGCAATGCTGCTGGTGGAGACCTACATCGAGCGCGCCGGCAGACCGGTGCTGGGATGGCACTTCGCCAACACGTGGAAACGCTGCCCGAACGGCTACAACTCCAATCACCTGCTGCAGGCCGGCTGGGAGCCGCGCTACACCGGCATGTGGGAAGGAGTCACCGGCTCGACCGTGATGTGCATGGAGCCGGTCGGCCTCTACCGTTTGGGCGATCCGGAGGGCGCCTGCATAGACGCCACCGCGGTCTCCTACATGTACCAGCGCGGGCTCGACGTCACGGCGGCGGCCATCCTGGCGGCGGCGACTGCGAACGCCCTGCGTCCCGATGCCACCGTAGATAGCGTGCTGGCGACTGCGTTGAAGTGCGCCCCAACCACTCCATTCCGTACTTTCGACGAAATCGGCTTCGAGAGCTGCCGCCACTACCTGGAGGCGTGTCTGGACGTGGCGGCAAAGTATGACGATGTGTTTGCGGTCAGGAAAGAACTCTACGAGAAGTGTCTGATGTGGAGTCCGATTGACCCGCTCGAAGTGATCGGACTGTCTCTGGCGATGTTCAAGGTCGCGCGGGGTGACGTGCGACAGGCAGCGATTGGCGGCACCAACATCGGGCGCGATGCCGACACGATCGCCGGACGCTGCACAATGCTGGCGGGAGCTCTGAACGGCGCCGGCGCCGTGCCCGCGGAATGGATCGGGATGTTCAGCGCCACCGGGCTCGAACGCATTCGCCACCACGCCGGGGCCATGGTCGAACTGATGATGGGACACAAACTGAAGGTCTTGAAGGCACGACAGGTGATATAGGGAAGGCGGTTGACGATGACGGCAAGGATTGCGGGTAACGAGGAGGCGTGCAGCACATGACATCACGCGAGATCATCAAGCGCTGTATTCACTTTCAGGATCCGCCCAGGGTGGGGATGTACTTCTCCCGATTTGGGCATGACGACACGATCGATGTATTCGACTTCTATCTGCGAGACGAACACGGCGTCGACCCCTGGGGAATTACGTGGATGGTCCATCCTGACTTCCCATCCATCGGCATGCCGAAGGCCCCCCTGGTCAGCAGCCTCGAGGACCTCGACAAGTTGCGCGCACCTGACCCCAAGGAGTACGCTGCCCGCGTGGCCGGCACCTGGACCGGGCAGGATCCTTTTCGTCCCACCGTCGTTCCGGCGTCCGTGCCGGTGCTTTCCCTGAAGAGCCTCACGAAGGCACAGCGCGACAAGTACCGCTTCGTTGCCGCCTCGTGTGGCATCTGGGAAGTCCCCCATAATCTGCGCGGCATGGAAGCCCTGTGCGAGGACATGCTGCTCAATCCGGAACTGGCCCACCGCCTGATTGCCTTCTGCACGGACTTCTGGGTGAACTTCCTGCGCGAGCTGGCGCCACTGAAAGGCGAGGTGGACGCGCTCTACATGTTCGATGACTGGGGCACCCAGCAGAATGCGATGATCGGCCCCCCCATGTGGCGCGAGTTCTTTGCCAAGCCGTATCGCCGGATTGCCGACGCCGCGCATGCCATGGGCATGGACTTCTGGCTCCATTCCTGCGGACGCGTGACCAGCCTCATCGGGGAGTTCATCGAAGCGGGCATCGATCTTCTCAACCCCTTTCAGAGCGGCGCATGCGGCTATGAGGAAGTGGCGCAGAAATACGCCGGCAAGATCTGCTTCCTGACGACGGTCGACACCCAGTCCACGTTGACGCACGGCACGCCCGAGCAGGTGCTCGCGGAGTGCAAGCGACTCGCCACGTGGAAGACGCCACATGGCGGGCTCATCGTGGGAAGCTATTCGTATGACGCCCCGGAAGCGAACGAACGGGTGGTCTATGATTTCTTCAAGCTCTGACAAAGGGGAGACATAAAAGTGATGCAGTCGAGATGGCGATGGATGCTCGCCGGGCTTGCGCTTGCCGCCACCGTGCCGGTGGTGGCGCAGCAGAACCTGCTGAAGAACCCGGGCTTTGAGGAGCCGGCGGGATCCAACGTAGTACCGGGCTGGATTTCGGCCACACACGGGCAGGACTTCGTGCGCTGCTCGATCGACGAGCAGAGTTACCATGCCGGACTGCGCGGCGCGGCGATACACATCAAAGAGACGCCACGGATATATGCCGCGTGGGCGCAGGCGGTTCGGATCGAGCGCGAGGAGGACGTGCCGGACGAAGTCAGCCTCTGGTACTCAGCGCCCGACGCCGGCTTCTCGCTGCTGGTTGCGCCCGTGGCGGTCGAGAACGGACAGCGCGTTGCGCGGAGCACGCAGGTGATCGCACTCGAGAAATCCAGCGACTGGCATCAGGCCGTTGCCAGGCTAGACCTGACACCGGACGTGCGTGAAGTCCGCCTGGAAGTGCGCGCCTCCGCGCAAGGGTCGTTCTATTTCGACGACGCGGCGCTGACGCGGCGCGAACCGGCGGCCGGCGGCCCGCCCGATCAGCTTGTGCTGGTGGGGACGGCAGAATGCGTGGGATTGACACCGGGCGGCAGACTGGCGCCGCTGTGGGAGGAGCGCCTGCGCTCGGCCGGTTGGCCCAAGTATTCCATCGTGGACTGGAACGCGCTGACGGGCGGGTTGTTGCGGCGCGCGCGCCTGGTGGTACTGGCGACGCCGCCGCGCCGTCCCGAGGTGCGGCCGGCGGACCAGGCGGTCCTGGACTTGCTGGTGGAGTATGTCGAGGCCGGTGGCGGGTTGCTACTATGCCAGGCCACGGCGCAGCAGACTTTCCAGGAGAAGCTGCTGGCGGACGCGCTGGCGCGCCGCTTCGGCACGCGTATGCTGGTGGAAGATGTCAAGGTTGATCGCGGCGCGACGCAGACACTGGGGGCGTGGGGCGATCCGCTGGCCTTTACCGATCGTGTCACGGGGCCCGTGAAGGAAGGTGTCAAGGGCGTTTACTACCCGGTCAATTCGGCCTTTCTGTGTTTGCACAGCGTGCTGCCTTTTCTGGCCGAGGCGCCCTGGCAGGTAGTGCTGGCGGCGGGCCCCGAAATCAAGTCAAAGCCTGTTCAGGTCGGAATTGACGATTTTGACCGCGAGAAGCGCGCGGAAGGCTTCGATGACAATTTGCCGCTGCTGGGCATCCGTGAATACGGGCAGGGACGCGTCGGCTTCCTGAGCATCTACGCGCCGCAGATCTTCATGCGCGGCCACAACCCCGGCTGGGATCGCGAGGTCTTCGAAGCCTTCATGACCAAGGGCATCGGGGAACGTCCGAGCGATCTGATGACGCTGCTGCTGAACACGTTTCAATGGCTCTCCGACCACAGCGGCAAACTGGCGAACGCCACGCTCCAGCGGCGCGAGGTGCCGGATGAGCGCACGCTGGCGTGGAAGACTTTCAGAGGAGCGATCGGCGCCCGCACAGTCTATTCGTCGGGCAGCAGCACGCCCGACGAGTACGTAACGAAAGCGCGCGCCATGGGCCTGGACTACCTGATTTTCCTGGAAGACATGGCGGCGCTGCACCCGGTGGGATTCCAGAACCTAAAGGAAGATTGCCGGCGTCTTTCGGACAAGGACTTCCTGGCGATTCCGGGGGTCGCCTACGTCAACACCGACGGTAACCACCAGTATGTCTATGGGCCGGCGCTGCGGCTGCCGTCTGAGCTGCTGCTGGATCGGACCGGCAAGAAGATGCGCGTGCTTGTGCCGGGCTTCGGCTCGTCCGGAACTTATGTGGAGATTCACTGGCTCTACACGCTGATGGGGTTCGAGAACAACGGCGGCTGGTACAACTTCCCGCGCAATCCGTACCCCAACTACGATGTGCGCGACCTGGCCAACATGGGGGTGTTGGCGCAGGAGGGCGTGAAGATCATGGACCGTGAACTGGGTGGCTATGGCCTCAACAACCGCAATGGGCAGATGCTGCTGCCGCAGGCGGTGACCCTGCTCAAGAGCGCCGCGGAACTGGAGGGGTGCACCAACGGGACGCTCTTCCTGAACGTCATCGGCGCCGAGGGCATGAAGCAGTTGGAGCCGTATCTCACGGGCCACGCCGGACGCGGGGGCTCGCACCTGTATCCCGGGCAACCGCCCTACGGGCACACCTACATCAGCACCGGCCCGCACATCGAACTAACCATGCCGCGCGCCGATGTTGACGCCCAGGGCGATCTCTACAACGGGAACCTGCAAGAGTGGCCGCTGACGCTGCAGGTGACGGCCGCGGCCGGCTTGAAAGAAGTCCTGCTGATGGACGGCGACCGCGTCATCCGCCGGTTCCTGCCTGGAGGCGCGAAGATGTTCTGCTCGACGAATAACATCGCCAAGGAGCGGCAGAAGTACATCTGGGTTCATGCCAGGGACCGTCATGACGGCGAAGCCATTGGACGGGCGATCAACTGCAATTCGTGGATTCTGCGCGAAAATCAGTGCGCGGACCGCAACAACCAGTTGATGGACAGCCGGCAGAAGCGGCCCGACGGCTCGCCCTTCCTGGTCGGTTTCGGCGGCGGCACGGCGACGCCGGACAAGGGGCCGTGGAACGGACGCATCATGCCGGTCGGCTCGTTTGTCTCCGACGAAAAGCTGGGTGCGCCGCCTTCGATCTACGACGGTTCGCCCGAGAATCATCCCGGCTGCGCCTGGGCGCCGTCCGTGGCCTACGACGGACGGGTGCCGCCGGCATTCGGTTGGCTGCGCCATCTGGTGGCCGGGCACGAGGGAGCGCCGCACGTAAAGCCCTATCGCGTGGTGGCGTCATCCGAGGTGTTGGTTGGCGACCGCGTGCTGGACGGTGTCTTCCCGCTGGGGTCTAACCCCGTCGTGCATGTCTGGCACTCCGTCTATCCCGTGACGCCCTCGACGTTTCTGAAGACCACCGCGCGCACGACGCACTACCTGATCGAGCCCGATGGCATCAGCGCCTATCTGTGGGAACAGGATTATGAGTTCCTGAAGGATATCCCCGTGCCCACCAACAGCCCGGACTTCCTTCGCATCGGCAGCTTCGGCTACGGCGGCACGGCCAAGACGTGCATCTATGCCAGGAGCGGTCAGGCCCTCGACACGGCGCCGGTAAAGGCCGTGCCGTTGCGCCGTCTGCCTTTCGATGCGGGCGATTACGCCGGCTTCCTCGATAGCCCCTTCGGTTCGCTGGCCGTGTACAGCCTGACGGACGAAATGGTCCTGCAGAGCGACAACGCCAACGCCTCGGTTTACGTCTGCGCCACCGGCGGCGTCGTGAAGGCGGGCACGAAATACCGCGTCAGACTGCTCTGCGTCGGCATTCACCGCGAGGTCAGAGAACCGGCTGCGCTGGCGGCGGCGATCCGCGCACAGTACGGTCTGGGTGTTCCGGCGACGGGTTACACGGTGCAGACCGCGCACGGCGCGGTGTCGGGCCAGTCGTATGTGTTGCAGCTTGCCGCCGGAAAGGACGTATGCTTCCGCGGTACGGTATCGGGCCTCACCAACATGGCCGGCAACCTGGGCTGTCAGGTGACCGGTCTCAACGATCGTTGGAGCGCGCTCTTCCAGTGGCAGGGCAAGACGCCGAGGCAACGCTTGATCCCGGTGGAGGAGGGGACTGGTTATGCCGTCCTGCGTGATGACGACGACGGCGTGCCGATCTTCGTCGGCCATCCTTTCGTTGCCGACAGTCCCGAGGTGGTGCTGCAACTGGCGCTCAGCAAGGACTGGAAACGCTGGGAACTGGAGATTCACAACCCCACCGGGCGCGCGATCAGGACCAGAGTACGCAGCGCGCCCGGGCTCAGTGGATTTGAATTCAACGAAAGCGTGAGACTGCGTCCCGGCGCGTCGCTGTTCCGGTCACTGGACGCGGCGCCTCGCTAAATGGTAGAAGTCGGAAGCGGTTGACGCGAACGGCGACTTTAGCGGTCAACGGGTAGTAAATGTCTCAATCGTCCGTCGGGTGTGACGGAATGCGAACCATGGGATGTGCGCAATGGCAACGGAACTGAACTTTGCAGCCTACACGAATGAAGAAATGGCGGGCTGGTACCGGCGTGTGATGGGGCTGGAACTGCCCGCGGCCGGCTTGTACCGCGATTTCTATACGTCCGCGCTAAGTCCGTATCTGGAGAGGCCCTACCTGGATGCCGGTTACGCTCCTTTGGGCGGGTACGTCAAGGATTTCTCCATGGTTCACGACGGACGTGCCTGGCATCTGTTCCACATAGACGGTCGTCCGGGCGAACCCTGCACGGTGGATGGCAACGAAATCTCCTTCGGTCACGCTTCCTCCGGAGACCTGCAGTCCTGGGTGCGCCACCCCTGTCCGCTGGCGGTGGGAAATCACGGCGAGTGGGACAGCCGCCACGTCTGGGCGCCGTTCGTGATGCGTAGTCCCCTGGCGGACGAGTGGCTCATGTTCTACATGGGCACTTCGCATGAGGATCCTCACCATGGGCGCATCGGCCGGGCCGTCTCGAAGGATCTGCTGTTCTGGGCGAAAGATGGCGCTGGCGACCTCTACCGGCCGGGCGCCTGGTCGCGGCGCAACTGCCGCGATCCACACGTCTTCCGATATGGAGACGCCTTCGCCATGGTCACGACCGCCAATGCGGCCGACGGAACCGGTGCGGTGGCGCTAGCCCTGTCCAAAGACCTCAAGCACTGGGAAGATCAAGAGCCGCTGCGGGTCTTCAAGGGCGAAACGTGGACACCCGAGTCGTCTGGCGTCATGCCGTTTCGCGGCGGTTGGCTCGGGTGGGTCTCCGCGTGCAGTGTGGAGGGAACGATTCCCCTGTATCTGATGTTTGCCCCGACGCTGGAGGGACTGCGCGAGGCCCGCATCGTGCCGGTGGCGGGCACGGGCCCCAGAGCCATCGCCATGGAGGTGCTCCACGCGGGCGCGACCGAATGGCTGATTGCCTGCTTCGAGCGGGTACAGGACAGTTTCGGGCTGTTCTTCGGCATTCTTGACCTGTGCGACCTGGAACGGCCTTGCCTCACGACCGTTGCCCGTGCGGGGCAACTGGTTGCCTACAGCGAGCGGGCCGCCCAATCCCGGCCGTCAGCCGGACCACGCACAACGAGAGTACCTGAACGATGAACACGCGCGCGCGCATTCAGGCCGTACTGAACTTCAAGCCCTTCGACCGGCTGCCCGTGATCGAATGGGCGCCCTGGTGGGACAAGACGCTCGACCGCTGGCACGCGGAGGGTCTCCCAGATTCGGTCAAGAGCATACGGGAAGTCAGCGAACACTTCGGCCTGGATGTCTGGCTCCAGGACGGCGCCTACATGTGGTCGCCGTCGCCACCGCCGGCGCCGGCGCACGGTGCGGGGATCATCGCAAACGCCGCCGATTACGAGCGGCTGATCGTGCCGCTGTACACACACGACGGCGTGAACAGGCCGCACTGGGAAGCCATCGCGGCCGAGCAGGCGCGCGGCGACGTGGCCGTCTGGATTACCTTTGGCGGGTACTTCTGGACGCCGCGTTCGCTGCTCGGAATAGAACGGCATCTCTTCGCGTTTTACGATCAGCCGGATCTCATACGGCGCATCAATGCCGATCAGTTGGAGTGGCAGTTGCGCGCGATCGAGGCCATGGCATCGTTCTGCACGCCGGTCTTCATGACCTTTGCCGAGGACCTGAGTTACAACCACGGTCCCATGCTGTCGCGGGAGATGTTCGATGAGTTCCTGGCGCCTTACTACCGTCGTATCATCCCGGCCATCAAGAAGCACGGCACCCTGGTGTTCATCGACACGGACGGCGACGTAACCGAGCCTGTGCGCTGGTTCCTGGAACTGGGCGTGGACGGCGTGCTGCCGCTGGAACGTCAGGCCGGCGTGGATGCCGCCAGTCTGCGCGCCGAGCACCCGCGCCTGCGCATGATCGGACACTTCAACAAGCTCACCATGCACCTGGGCGAGGATGCCATGCGCGCCGAATTCGAGCGGCTGCTGCCGGTCGCGGCGCGCGGTGGCTTCGTCATCAGTTGCGATCACCAGACACCGCCCGGGGTTTCGTACGCGGACTACCAACTGTACGTGCGACTCTTCCGCGAGTATGCGAACAAGGCAGGAAGAAAGTGCTTGGACCATGTGCGCGACACCGTTTGACGAATCCTTCCGTTCCCCGCCGCCGGCCTTCCGGGGCGCGCCCTTCTGGTCGTGGAACGACGAACTGGACGAAGCCAAACTGCTGCGCCAGATAGCATGGCTGGAGGAGATGGGCTTCGGCGGCTTCCACATGCATTCACGTACGGGGCTGGCGCTGGAATACCTTGGGCCGGACTTCATGGAACGTGTCAAGGCGTGTGTGCGGGAAGCCGAGTTGCGCGGCCTGCGGGCATGGCTCTACGACGAGGATCGCTGGCCCTCCGGCTACGGCGGCGGACTGGTCACCATAGAGCCGCGTTTCCGCCAGCGCTATCTGCTGTTTACGCCGCGTCCCTACGGGCCGGTGCCGCCACGGCTGCCCGATCCGATCTACCCGCCGGCGCTGCGTAACGAGCGCGGGCGGCTTCTGGCACGATACGAGATCGCGCTGGAGAAGGGCGCTGTCCGCTATCGGCGGCTGACGGATGGGGAGGGCGCAGGTGCCGGCGCGGACGTCTGGTACGCCTACCTCGAAACCGACTGGCCCTGCATCGGCTGGAACAATCAGACGCTGGCCGACATTCTCAATCCGGAGGCCACGCGCCGGTTCATCGAGCTGACCCACGAACGCTATCGCGAGGCGGTAGGCCAGTACTTCGGCGGGGTCATTCCAGCCATCTTCACCGATGAGCCGCATCCTGAGCGCAAGCAGATGCTGTCGCGCGCCGAGGCGCGCGAGAACATCCGGCTGCCCTTCACGGACGATCTCGCGGACACCTACCGCGCTGCCTATGGCACGGACCTGCTCGACAGCCTGCCCGAGTTGATCTGGACGTTGCCGGATGGGCGCGCCTCGGTCGCGCGCTGGCGCTACCACAATCACATCTGCGAACGCATCGTGACCGGTTTCCTGGAGCCGATCGGAGCCTGGTGCGCGGCACACGATCTCGCACTCACCGGTCACATGGTCGAGGAGCCGTCTCTCGAATCTCAGACCATGTACGATGGCGAAGCCATGCGCGGCTACCGCGTGATGCAATTGCCCGGCATGGACCTGGTTGACGACGGTCTGCAGTTGAGCACCGCCAAGCAGGTTCAGAGCGCGGCGCGTCAGTTCGGACGCCCCGGCGTGCTTTCGGAACTCTACGGATGCACCGGCTGGGATTTCTCCTTCGCCGACTTCAAGGCGCAGGGCGATTGGCAGGCGGCGCTGGGCGTGACCCAGCGTGTGCCGCATCTGAGCTGGGTCTCCATGCGCGGCGAGGCCAAGCGCGACTGCCCAGGCAGCATCTTCTATCAGCAGCCCTGGTGGCGCGAATGGCGCCTGCTGGAGGACCATTTCGCGCGACTCAACGTAGTGCTCAGTCGCGGTCGCCCGGTGGTGCATGTGGCCGTTATCCATCCGATCGAGTCCTTTTGGTTGAGCTATGGTCCGGCGGCCGAAACCGAGGAAGCGCGCGCCAGGATGGAAGCGCGCTTCCGCGGGCTGA
>JAQULY010000166.1 GCA_028718445.1 Kiritimatiellia bacterium | reverse complement strand
GTCCGAAAAGCGGATCGTCCTGCGGCGTTGCGATTTGCTTTTTCATGTGACTTCACGAATGTCGTCGGTACTCTTGCGCCCTATGGTCGTCATTAACCATCCGTTTTCTTCTTACTTGAGCGACCAGTTGTTGCGCCGACCTCTATCGCTGTCGAACCAGCCATCGTACGGCGCGGCCAGTCGCTCGAAAGGCGCCCATCTTTGGGCAGGCTGTGCATGTCAACGTGACATGGCATGTTGTTGCTCCAATTCGTTTAGCCTAACCGATTCTCGCAAGCGCGTCCTGAAGGCGCTTCCAGATTCCCCTGATGGACTCTTCGGCGCCGCTTCGTCCGTATTCGATCACCGTCTTGCCCGCCATCAGCGCGTCGTTGACGGAGCGGTCGAAAGGTATCCGTCCAATCACCCGCGATCCGTGTGCCTTGGCTATGTCCTCGATGCGACGCGCCTGCTCAGTATTCAAGTCGGCCTTGTTGATCACCACCACCGTCGGCACGCGGAAGTGCGCCGCCAGTTTCATCACGCGCTCCATGTCATGCACGCCGGAGACCGTAGGCTCGGTGACAATGGCCACTAAATCCGTGCCCGTAACGGAGGCGATCACCGGGCAGCCCGTGCCGGGCGGCCCATCCCCCATAATCAAAGGCAGCTTCAGTTCTTCCGCCAGCTTCGCTGCCCGGTCGCGAACCTGAGCGACCAGCTTGCCGGAGTTCTCCTCGGCGATGCCGAGACGCGCATGCACCATGGGACCTTGCGCCGTGCCAGACACAAACCATTGTCCGGTCACGCTGCGCTCGCTGGCGATGGCCTGCACCGGACAGACCAGCACGCACAACCCGCACCCTTCGCAGGCCAGCGGCTCGATGCGGTAGGTTGCCTCCTCCATGCCGTTGACCAGACCGTCCTGGCGGATGGCGTCGAAATGACAGGCCTTCGCGCACCGGCCGCAGACCACGCATTTCGCCGGTTCGATCGTCGCCTTCGCGCCGCCGGCAAAATCGTGCATTTCGCGCACCCGCGGCGCCAGCAGCAGGTGCAGATCGGCGGCATCCACGTCGTTGTCGGCCAGCACCTTCTCGCGCGCCAGGTGCGCCAGCGCGGCGACCAACGTGGTCTTGCCGGTGCCGCCCTTGCCGCTTATCACCGTGATCTCCGTGTAGCGCTCCGCCGTGCCGCGCGCCAAGGGCGGTGGCGCGCCGGATGTCAGCTCGAATGCGGCTGCCACCGGCACGGCCGGCCTGGCGGTGCGCAGGTTGTCGTAAATCTCCAACAGGTTCTTCCGCAATTCGGGAAAAACATCCACCAGGATGGCTCCCCCCGAATAGGCCTCCGCATACTCCCGCTTGAAGGGAATGCGGCCGGCGATCGGCAAACCGGCCGCCTTGGCGTACTCGGCAATCAGCTTGTCCTCCCCATCGGAGCGGTTGACCACGATGCCCGTAGGCACGCCCATCTTCAGTGTCAACCCGACGGCCAGTTTCAGATCGTTCAGGCCGAATGGCGTCGGTTCCGTCACCAGCAGGGCCGCCTCGGCGCCTCTCACGGCCGCGACGACGGGACAGGCCGTGCCCGGCGAGGCGTCAACGATATTGATCGCCCGCGGATCGAGGTGCTCCTTGACGGCCCTTACGACGTTCGGTGCCAGCGCCTCGCCGATGTTCAGCGTGCCGTGCGCAAACGCGAACGGCACATGCTTTGAAGGATCGGGTTGCGCCTGCACGGTTCCGATCGCGACATCGCGCTCCGTCAGCGCGCCTTCGGGACAGACGAAGCTGCAAACGCCGCAGGAATGGCACAGTTCGTTGAAAATCAGCACCTTCCCCTTGATCAGTGCGATGGCGTTGTAGTGGCAGGCCTTCGCGCACTTGCCGCAGGCCGTGCACTTGGCCGCATCCCACACCGGTTTCCGAACCACTACGTCGTGCTCTTCGGTGAAACCAGGTTTCACGAACAGATGGTCGTTGGGCTCTTCGACGTCGCAATCCAGCAAGCGCACCCGCTCGCCGCGCTGGGCAAGCGCATACGCCAGGTTCACCGCGAAGGTCGTCTTGCCCGTTCCACCCTTGCCGCTGGCAACTGCGATAATCATCGTTCTCTCTTTCCAGTGCTTCCTTCGCGAGACGCGTCCCGACCGCAACCGGCAACGTAGTACACATCCGGGCCCGTGGTCTGAGCGCGAACCTTGCCCGTCCGCAATAGCTTGCCGACGTACTTGGAGACTTCGTTCGGGTGCATGCCGAATACCCCGGCAATCTGTTGCGCCGTGCAGGGACGCCGCCTCAGCATGGCCAGGATGGTCCCCTCGTTCGCTGCGACGTCGGCCGACTTGTCGGATGGGAACTCGGCAATCGCCTTGGCGGCGGGAGTGAACAATCCCGCAAGTGCCTCCATCTCCCTGCGCGGCACGGGGAACGCAAACTCCTCGGCCGGCGGCCGCACCGCCGTGTTGAGATGGATCTCGTCAGGAGCGATGGATTCGACAAGCGCCGCGATCCTCTCCACATCCCGCGGCACGGAATTCGTTCCACCGATCAGGAAAACCTCCATCCAGAGCTTGCCCTGAAACTCGCGACGAAAGGCGCGGTACCCCTCGACCATCCTCGCCAGATTCAGCCCCGGATGCGGCCGGTTGACATGCTCGAAGGAGTCTTGGTCCCAGGCGCTTAGCGATAACTTGACGACCGATGCCGCTTGAGCCGCCTCCCGCACCTCGGGTAAAGCGAACAGTGTGCCATTGGAGAGCAGCGCTACGGGCATGCCGGCACGCTCGCGCGCGTAGCGTATCACCTCGCCGAACCGGCTGTGGAGCGTCGGCTCGCCCGATCCCGCCAGCGTGATGTAGTCGGCCTTGCCGCCATCCTTCAGCCAGGCGTCTATCTCGGCCTCGACCTCAGCGGTCGGAACATACTCCTGGCGCGCCAGCGTCCGGTTGGTCGTCCGCCCCAATTGGCAGAAGATACAGTCCAGCGTGCAGGTCTTGAATGGCGTCAGGTCAACGCCCAGCGAACGCCCGAAGCGTCGGGAGGGCACGGGGCCGAACAAGTGCTTGCGGGCGTTCGTCATAAGGGGGCGTCAGTTCCCTCTTGTCATCGTGGCGCCACAGACAGGACATGACAGGCCGGCGCACGGCTGACCGCGCTCGTGAGGAACGCTCCTGCCGCACTTCGGGCAGACACAGTTGCCGCCCGCGCCAAGGCCAAGGCCTCCCATGCGGCCTCGTCCGCGACCCGCGCCCATGCCCATGCCGCCCCCCCCCCTACCGCGTCCGCTGCCTGGACCGGCGCCCATCGGGCCAGTTCCATCGCCTCTTGGCATTTTACACCTCCCGCTACTTGTCTTCCGGAGCGGACTCGAGTTCCTCGATGCGTTTGCGGATATCGCCCAACGCGCTCTCGGTGTACTCGGCCTGGCTCTTCAGTGCCGCCAGCACTTGTTCCTTGCCCGGTGCGTAGGACTCCGGCGGCATCATGCCGACCGCGGGCGCCCAACCCGTCGCGGCGCGTTGCCAACCGGTCATTCCCGTGGCGAAGAAACGGTTGCGAAAACCGCGCCCGCCCCCGCGCCCGCCAAAGCCCCGGCCGAAGCCCATCCCGAAACCGCGTCCGGGCATTGGATTCGCGTAGCCGGGCATCCCATAACCCGCGCAGAATCCGGCTGCGCGCCCCGTCATCGGTCCCATTCCCATGGGTCCCATTCCATTGCCTCCAGGCATATTGCACCTCTCTGGTTTTGTCGTTTTTGTTTTCGTCCGCCCGCGCACACTTGTGTTTGTACGGGCATCAGATTGTTTACGCCCAGTGTCCCTCGACATTGGCATCGTCGGCCCGTTTGAGCTCGCCGGCCTTGAAGCGCCGCACGGCATCCGCGACGGTGCCTTCGCCGCATAGGTAGACGGCGATTTCCGCCGCGTTGAGCGCGCGGAAGGCCTTCGGCCCGACGTTGCCCGAGATCACGGCTTGCGCGCCCAGCCCGGCGACGTTCTGCGCTGCCTGGATGCCCGCGCCCTGCGCGGCGTTCAGGTTCTGCCGGTTGTCGTGCGCCGTGAAGGCGTCCGACTCCGTGTCCACGACGATGAAATAGCGTGCGCGTCCAAAACGCGGATCGAGTCCGCTCGTCAACGCATCGCCAGTGGCTGTGATCGCGATTTTCATGTCTCTTCCCTTTCAAGCATCCGACTGCAATCGCGCATTTGC
The DNA here is from genome assembly GCA_028718445.1 of Kiritimatiellia bacterium. GTDB lineage: Bacteria > Verrucomicrobiota > Kiritimatiellia > RFP12 > JAAYLN01 > JAQULY01. Next base: position 6,134 of record JAQULY010000166.1, on the reverse strand, counting down.
GGCATGGCCGCACCGCGCCTCCATCCCGCCCGACAGCCGCGTCCTCGGCCGCCGCAGCGTCCGCGCCGTCCGCCGCCGCACCCCGGCATTGTCATCGCCGGATTCGGTAGCGCTCCCGCCAACCAGGCATCCAGCACCTTGCCGCTCTCGCCGGCGGTAAAGGCGATGAGCTGCATTCCCGCGGAAGTCAGCATGGCGGCAAGCGAACCCGAGACGGCGCCGCAGATCAGCACCTGGGGCTGCAATGCCGAGAGCGCGTTCGCCTGGCCCAGCGGGTCGGTTCCCGGCAAACCCGCGGAACGCCTGCCGACCACGCGCCCCTTGTCTATCTCCAGCAACTCGACCTGGCGCGCCACGTCAAAGACCGGCGAAATTCTTCCATTCCAGGTTGTCAGCGCCACACGCATGCTCCGCATTCCTTATCGTGGTTGTGCACTCGTATGGATATCACGAAGCGTGCCAAACCTGGACGGGGCACAACCGCGCGCTGTTACTCCTTGACCATTAAGGCTTTACGCTTGCGATGTGGAAAGGGCTAATGCCCCGCGATAGTCGCATGGCCACGACTGTACGCCATTATTACAGTCGCCCGCACGCGACTGTCGCCACCGAACTCGCGCTAAACGCCGCGCGTTGGGCGTTGAGCGCCAGGCCGCGACCGGCCATCCTGCTCGGGCGCCTCGATGCCCAGCGTCTTGAGCTTGCGGAAGAGCGTGCTCTTATGCAGGCCCAACTCGCGGGCGGCAGCCAGGCGGTTGAACCCATTGTGCTCGAGGGCGGCGCGAATGGCTTGAGCTTCCGCGGCGCGCGTCTGCGCGGCGATCGTGTCGCCCGGCGTCGCCGCGGACACGGCCGGCAGGCCGGTGAGTTCGGGCGGCAGATGCGCGCGCTCAATTCGGCCAGCGCCGCGGAGGACGAAGGCGCGTTCGACTATGTTTTCCAGTTCGCGCACGTTGCCGGGGTAATCGTGCGCCATGAGCAGCGCCATCACATCGGGGGCCACACCAGTCACCGTTTTGCCCTGCCGACGGTTGAAGCGCGCGATGAAGTGTTCGACGAGAAGGGGAATATCCTCCTTGCGTTTGCGCAGCGGCGGTAGCTCCAGTTTGACGACATTCAGGCGGTAGAAGAGATCCTCCCGGAACTGACCCTTGCGGATCAGCGCAGCCAGGTCACGGTGGGTGGCGGCGATGACGCGCACGTCGGCACGGCGCGTACGCGTGGCGCCAAGCGGTTCGTAGGTCTTTTCCTGGAGCACGCGCAGCAGTCGCACCTGCATCGCCGGGCTGATATCGCCAATCTCGTCCAGAAAGACCGTGCCTCCCTCCGCCATGGCGAAGCGTCCGGGCTTGTCGCATGTGGCACCCGTGAAGGCGCCTTTAACATAGCCGAACAGCTCGGATTCCAGCAAAGTGTCTGGCAGCGCGCCGCAATTGACCGGCACGAATGGCTTGTTCCGGCGCGGACTGAGGTTGTGTATGGCCCGCGCCAGCAACTCCTTGCCCGTACCTGTCTCGCCATGAATCAGCACGGTCGCATCGCTGGGCGCGAGCTGCGGCAGCAACTCGCACGTCCGTCGCATTGCGGCGCTGCGACTGACCAGGTCGCCGATCTGGCAACGGCCCTCCAACTCCTTGCGCAGTTCCTCCACCAGGCTGAGGTCCCTGAAAGTCTCCGCGCCACCCGTGATGCGTCCGCGCGCGTCGCGCAGAATGGCCGTCGAGACGGAGATGGGTATCCGGCGGCCGGCGGCATTCACGATGAACGCGGCTTTGTTGACGATGGGCTTGCCACTCCTGACCGTCTGTCGGAGGGCGCAATCCGTCTCGCACATGCTGGCGCGGAACACGTCCGAGCAGGTCTTACCGATGGCATCGCGCCGGCGAATGCCGGTGACCGTCTCCGCGGCGCGGTTGAAAGAGGTGATGCGCCAGTCGGCGTCCACGGTGAACACGCCGTCCGAGATGCTCTCGAGAATGCTCTCCGCTCCCGTCTGCGCGCCTGCATTGCGTTGGCGGCCCTTCCGCATGAGGGCATGATGACGCTTCTCCGCCATGGAATCAAGCACCCCGCTCGTTTCAGACCACAAGGCGGTCGGTCGCTGAAGCAGCTTCGGTGCTTCCGCCTGCGTGCCTGCGGCACTACGGCGCGACAAAGCCGGACGACCAGCGTAACCGACAAAGCGTGGGACGAAGCGTGCGACAAAGACCGCATCCGGCTAGGTGTCGCGATTTGGTGTGTCCAGCGCTCCGCCTACTGCCGACTGCCTGCCGACTACTGACTACCCTCAGACCTCGGACCTTCAGCCCTCTCCCGGCGTCCTCTTCACTTCATTTATCCATTTCGGTTGACGATTACGGGCGACGATTACGGGCGACGATTACGGACAACGAGGAGACACGTCTCAAGCGTCCACCGCAATCGGCGCTCAAATGCCCACGAAAAACGCGTACGAATCGCTCGGGTTCACATGCACCCCACTCGCGCTCCCATCTCACTGACCCATCACCGGTGGGATCAGTCTACGCTTTATTCGGACGCGGGAGCCGTGCATAATCGGCGCATGCAACCCGAACAACTGGCGTTACTGGCCCCCGTCCTGTTGCCCTTCGTAGCGCTGCTGGGCGCATGTATGGGGAGTTTTCTGAATGTCTGCATCTATCGCATCCCGCTGGAGTTGTCCGTGGTGCGTCCACGCTCCTTCTGCCCGAACTGTCGCCGGCCGATCCCTTGGTATCTCAACATCCCGGTGTTGAGCTGGCTGTGCCTGGGCGGGCGCTGCCGCTATTGCCGCGCGCCCATCTCCGCGCGGTACCTGCTGGTCGAGGTGCTGACCGCCGCGCTGTTTCTGGCTGTCGCGCTCAGGTTCGCGGACAGACCGTTGTTGATACCGGTCTATTGGCTGGTGGTTTTCGGTCTCCTGCTGGGCACCTTCGTGGATATCGAGCATCTGATCATACCCGACCGCGTCTCCATCGGCGGCATGCTGCTGGGCCTGGCGCTGAGCCCCTTTGTGCCCCTGCTGCACGACACCACCGACCACTGGCAGGCGCTGTTGCGCTCCGGCATCGGCTGCGCCGTCGGCTTCGGCACGCTCTGGCTGGTGGCCACGGTCGGCAGGTGGGCGTTCCGGCGCGAGGCCATGGGCTTCGGCGACGTGAAACTGATGGGGGCAATCGGCGCCTTCTTCGGCTGGCAGGCGGTCCTGTTCTCGGTGATCGGATCGTCGTTCTTCGGATCGTTCGTCGGCATCGGTTTGATTCTGTGCGGCAAGCGACAGTTGCAGAGCCGCATTCCTTACGGTCCCTTCATTGCCGCCGCCGCCCTGGTGTGGATGTTCACGGGACCGACACTGGTCCGGATGTACCTGCGCATGTTGCAGCCTGCTTGACCCGCCCTAAACTGCGAGAATTGCAGCTTACTCTGCCGCCTACCCATGCGCTCGCCCTTGCGCTTGCGGCTCGGCAGAGCCTCGCCCAAGACGCTTGTCTACTCGCGCATTGATAAACTGGTGGAGGGCGAGCGTCCTCGCGAGCCGTCTCCGCGCGATGAACGTGCATCGTTCGGTGGCACAAGGGCGCAACTCTCGCAGTTTAGGGACCGCGCATTCCCGTTTGACCGCCCTGCCCTTTTCGCCTAGACTGATTTCGACTTTGTGCCTTGCGCGTCTTGTGCAGGGCAGCAATCGGGAGGCATGACAATGTCCGAATGGTGGCAAGCTTTGACCAGCCTTAACCGTTGGTTCTACGGTGTCGCCGTCGTCTTGAGCATTCCATTTCTGTGGCAGCTTGTGGCCGCCTTCATGGGGCTCGACGCCGACACCGACACTGACACCGAACTGGACTCCGAGGCGGTTACCGGCCAAACCGATGTCAGCGACGCCGATGCCACGGTGTTGGCCTTCAAGCTGCTGAGTGTGCGCGCCCTGCTGGCCTTTTTCGTGCTCTTTTCCTGGTCCGGCGCCCTATACCTTGACCGGGGCGTGCCGCTGGTTCGCACGCTGGGCATCTCCATGCTTTGGGGTCTGGCCGGACTTGTTTGCGTCGGCTTGCTGCTTTACCTGCTGCCCAGACTGGCCCATTCGGGCAACCGCGACCTGGACCATGCCATCGGCAGCGAAGCGACCGTCTACCTCGACATCCCCGCGCAAGGCATCGGCGAAGTGCGCGCCGTCGTTGACGGCACGCTCAGCCACATCAAGGCGCGCGCCTTGCATGGCGCAGCAATCAAGGCCGGCGCCAGCGTCAGGATCGTGCGCCGCATCGGCCAGACGCTGGTCGAGGTCGAGCCCCAAACCTTCGTCTGATTCCATTTCATACAGACAAACTCAGGAGTCCCCATGAACACCGCCGTTTGCTTTCTTCTACTGGCGCAGACCACCCGCTACCGTGACGCCGATTCGTCTTCGCCGGCGGTTTTTCTCTGGACGCTGCTGGGGTTGGTGCTAGTGATTTCGTTCATCACCTTTGCGCGGCGCTACCGTCGCTGCCCCTCCAACCGCATCCTGGTGATCTACGGCAAGACCAATCGCGGCGCCGCCAAGTGCATCCATGGCGGCGCGGCCTTCGTCATGCCGCTCTTCCAGGCCTACGACTATCTCGATCTGGAACCCTTCGTGGTGCCGGTGGATCTCAAGAGCGCGCTTTCGGCGGAAAACATCCGCGTCAGCGTGCCGACCACCGTCACCGCCGCCATCTCGGTCGAGCCCGGCATCATGGAGAACGCCGCCGTGCGCCTGCTGGGGCAGTCCGCGCAGGATATACAGAACCAGGCGCAGGATATCATCCTCGGGCAGATGCGCGCGGTGATCGCCACCATGCGCATCGAGGAGATCAACCGCGACCGCCAGGCCTTCCTGGGCAAGGTCAACGAAGCCGTCTCGGGTGAACTGGAGAAAATCGGCCTCTTCCTGATCAACGTCAACATCCGCGATATCGAGGACGACTCCGGCTACATTGTGGCACTGGGGCGGCGCGCCGCGGCGGAGGCTATCAACCAGGCCAATATTGACGTCGCCGAGCAGGAGAAGATGGGCCAGACGGGCGTGGCGGAACGTCAGCGCGACACACGCGTGGCCGTCGCCGCCGCCAATGCCACCGCCGAAATCGGCGAAGCCACCGCCAGCCGCGACAAGCGCATGCAGTCCGCCACGCTGGACGCCGAAGCCGTCCAGACGGAGACGGAAGCCAACGCCAACAAGGCGGCCTCGCGCGCCAATCAGAAGGTCGCCGAGGAACAGGCGCGCAACCGCGCCGAGTCGGCGGGCAAGGAGGCCGACGGCGCCATCCGCGTGGCGCAGGAACTGGCCCACAAGAAGGCCGAAGAGGCGCGCGCCCAGCGCGAACAGGCGCGTCTCAACGCCGAGGTGGTCGTGCCGGCCAATGCCGAACGCGAGCGCGTGCTGATCGCGGCCGAGGCGCAGAAGCAGCAGTCCATCCGCGTGGCCCAGGGCGAAGCCGAAGCCGTGCTGGCCAAGATGACCGCCGAGGCCAAGGGCGTGCAGGCGGTGCTCGATGCCAAGTCGGAAGGCTATGCCTCGTTGGTCAAGGCCTGCACCTCCGCCGAACAGGCCGCGGCGCTGTTGCTGGTCGAAAAACTCATGGATGTCGCGCGTGTGCAGGCTCAGGCCATCCAGGATCTGCCGATCGAAAAGGTGGTGGTCTGGGATGGCGGGGGCCAGGGCGGCGGACTGGCCAATCTGGGACAGCGTCTGATGGGCGCCCTCCCGCCCATGCACGAACTGGCCAGGCAGGTCGGACTCGATCTGCCGGCATTCCTCGGCAAGATGGGCGTAGACACTCCGCCGACGCCGGCCGAAACCGCCGCCGCGCCCGCGAAGGCCAAGCCGGCATGATGAGGATGCGTGGCGCCAAACGCAGAGAGGGCCGGCCGCGTGGCTGAACCTTCACAGTTGGGGCTGGCGCTGGAGATGCGAGCGGTCCGGAAGAGCTTTCCGGGCACCGTCGCGATTGACGGTGTGGATTTCAGCGTCTACGCCGGAGAAGTGCACGCCCTTCTGGGCGAAAACGGCGCCGGCAAGTCCACCCTCATGAAGATGCTGGCTGGCTGCTTTTCGGACTACCCTGGCGAAATCCTGATTTCCGGCCAGCCCGTCCGATTGCATTCACCCGCCG
>JAQULY010000165.1 GCA_028718445.1 Kiritimatiellia bacterium | reverse complement strand
TCGTGCCCGGCGCGGGATCGCGGTTGTCGAAGGCGACATAGAGCGCTGCCGTGTCATATGCCAGGAGCGCCCTGGTCGTACGAGTAGAGGCGCTGCCCTGCCACCCAGTGAAGTTCGTGACAGCCGTGGCGTGCTGCCAGACGGAATCGTCGAGAGTGCCGTCTACGACCGGGGCGGAGGCGGCGAAGGCAGCGCCGATGCGCTTTGGCCTGGGCGGGTTGAGCGCCTGCGGGAAGCCCTCGGGCTGAGCCGTGAGAACCTCAACTTTGAAGTCGTCAATCCATAGCGCCCCCCGCGTGTCGTAGTGCCAGGCGCCCAGCATGAAGAAATTCGGCGGCAGTCCATCCCCGGATTTGCCATTGGAGAAAGGCAAGTCGCGAAAGATTCTCCGGTCGCCGTTCAGACTGCGCACATATAACGTGTAGTTATTGTAGGGAGGCCTGAATATCGCCATCGTCTCGTTCCAGGCATCGGCCTGAAGCAGACAACAGGGCGTCCGGCGAAAGCCGCCGCCAAGAGTTGATAGATAGTTCAGATATTCCCGCACCGGGGCGCGGTGGTCGCGCAGGGACACAAAGGCTCCCGCCAGAAAGTCCGCTCCCTTCTCCTCATACTGCCCGCTGCCAATGAAGTTCCAGCCCCCGGCGTCGGCATCCACTTTCCAGCGAAAACTGACGCGCACGCCTTCAACCGACCGCGGACCCCTCCAAGGGAGGCGCACGCCTAGAAAGGCCGTGCTTCTGTCTTTTTCGTCCTGGCCAGTCTGTTCGATTTTGAGGCACCTGCCGCCGCGACTGTCGGGATAGTTCTCGTCAACCATGGCGACACGCGCCTTGCCGCCGCACTGCATGGTCCAACCGGACGGCACTCGGTCCCACGCACCCCAGGGCAGCCCCGTTGCCGAGTGATTCTCGAAACTCTCCTCGGCAACGGTAGTCCATCGTTCCTGCTGCACTTCGCTCGACAGCACTGGCCGGCACAGCAGTAAGAGGCACGCCGCCAAACCACGGAACGGCCAACTGTCGCAGAAACGCCGACTGGCACTGGGGAGACGAACAATCATCTAGTACCTTACGGCCTGCGTGATCAACGCAGAACAATTGCTGTGCCAGGGGCGATGCGTTCCGCCAGCAGTTGAACGTGATCGAACAGCGGCTGAACCGCCGCCGTGTTCAGTTCTACTCTCAACGGTTGCTCCAATCCCACTGGGCTGCTGCCGGTGACGTATTTCGCCGTCCAGAGTTTCCACTGACCGTAACCGGGAGTGGGAAAATTCGTGCTGACCGGCGTCAGGTAGTTCACGCCATACGTATTCCCGTAGCCAAGGTTGATTGTGACCGGACCGTAGACTGCGGTCTTGAATCCAAGATCGTCGCGCGCGCCGGCATACGCCGTCAGCGTGTACCGCATATTGGCCTGCAAAGTCGCCGGAATGGTCTGGTAGAAAGCGCCGCCGTTGGCCCAGATGCCTTGCGATCCGTCCGGAACCGATGCAACATGGTCGCCCGTTCCCACGGTCATGCCGAGCGCAAACATGCCGCTTTCAGCGCCCGTTTTGGTCCACAGTGCCGGGGTCGCGCGAAGTCCGTAGGCGTTGTCAGCATTTGCAAGCGGCGTGGGACTTTCAAAACTGCCGTTAATAATCAGCAGATTCCCCTCGTTCGAGACCGGCTCAGCCGTAAGCGCAACGCTGTCAAAATATGGTTGCACGCCACTCAGATTGATATCCACTCGCAGCGGCTCATCCAGTCCTGCCGGCGTCGCCCCACTCACGAACACAATCTTCCATATCGAAGAGGTGCCAAGCGCGGGTATGGCGCAGTCCGTTGTGGCCTGGGTCAGCAGATTAGAGCCGTAGCTGCTGCCGTAGCCCAGTTTGACGGAAGCCGTCGTGCCAAAGCCCTGGTCAGTTCGCGCGCACACACGTGCCGTCAGGGTGTAGACCATGTTGGGACAAAGTGTGGCGGCGATGATCTGGTACAGCCCCGAGTTGTTTCCCCAGAGAGCCTGACTGCCGTCCCGGATCGCCGAGTAGATCGAACCCATGTTGGTGTTGGCTACCCCACCATCGATACCCACAGCCCAGGTCCAGCCGATCGAAGGCCTCATATTGACGCTTGTCGACACCGGCTCCTCGAAGCTGGGATTGTCAATCATCAGCGTGCCAGTGTTGGTCACCGGATCGGCGGTGAGTTGCACGTTGTCGAACAACGGTTGTGAGCCGCCCATATTGAGATCCACGCGCAACGGCTGCCCCAATCCGGCGGGGTTCGTGCCCGTCACGAACTTCACACTCCAGTTTGTCCAGGCGCGACTTAGCGGCGTGGGACATCTGACCGCAACCGCCGTCAGGACGTTAGTGCCGTAGACGCTACCATAGCCCAGCCTGATGGATGCCGAACTCCCGAAGCCGACATCGCTACGTTTGCCGGCGTGGATCGTCATGGTGTAGAGGGTATTGGCCTGCAGGGACGTGTCCAAAACCTGATAGAAGTAACCGCCGTTAGACCACAGTGCCTGGTTCCCGTCCGGCACAGACGTCATGTTGATGCCAGGCCCACCCGCCTGTCCAAGGAACCACATGCCGCACTCGCCGCCCTTGGACCAGGATGTCGGCGTAAGGTATGTGCCTGACGCCGACGTCATCGCGGGACTCTCGAAACTGGGATTTAGAATAGAGATGGCCCCGGCCTGTCCACCTGACGCCGCCAGCAACCACACGATACCCGCCACAATCATGTCGCATGTTCTGTGCTTTCTCATATTTGTATCTCCCGACTTGCATTCGTTCTGTCAAACCTGACAGCACGTTTTCTGTGTTATTGTTCCGCTTCCATCCTCCACAGGTAAGAGGTCATTGGCTTTAAGTTCGCCGTGAAGCGCCCATTCGCCACCGACGTTACCTGGTCGCTGAACATCTCTGTTACCTGACGCACCGCCCCCGCCACGCGGAAGGTCCGCGGTCCTTCCTTGCTGCCGGTGTGCACGCCCAGCCAGCGTTCATTGGCCCATAGCGCTTCGTATTCCTTCCCGTGAATCGTCACGCCGCCGGCGCGCAGCACTTCGCGCAGAAACTCGGCCGGCAGGTATGGGATGCCCGAATAGATGGAAGTCCAATCGCCGAACCGGCGTACCGCCACCGCTGGCGCATTGTTGGTGAGGTAGCGTGCCAACACGGTGATTCCCTCCGCTTCCACAGCCGAAAAGAGCGGAATGGCCGGCGTTCCGCTGCTGAACTCGCCGGCCTGCGCGAAGCGCACCTCCCCGACATCCCGCGTCAGGCAGTTGGCCTGGTACGGCAGGGTCTGTCCCTTGAAGGCCGGACGCGGCTCGGCGGACTGCAGCGAACGGGTCAGCGGGTCATCGAGATTGGTCACGCGCGAAGCCGGCGGCGCCACGCCGGCGAATACCGGCGCGATCTCCATCAGTTCGAGCGAGCGCGCCAGATCGAAGCTGCGCTCATCGTTCATGCCGGGCGGGCAGATCCACAGCACGGTGTGTCCCTTGCCGCAGAAGCGCCGCCGCACAAGCGCGCGCTGTTCCGGCGACATGGTCATGGCGACGTTGAAGATCACCACCGGATAGTCGGGCATCTGCGCCACGTCGCTCAGACTGTAGGCATCCACGCGCGCCCCCACGTACGGAAGTTCATAGCAGCCCATGTGGATCGAGGGCCAGGCCATGAGGTTGGCGTCCGCCTCCAGCGTCAGGTAAAAACCCGTCCGGTCATCCACGACCAGGGCCGCGCCGTCCACTCTTTCCGGAGCGTGGGGGCGATAGGCGGACAGCAGTTCCGCCTGCGCCAGGTCGCGTACCAGCACGAGCTTATCCAGCAGGCGGGGCAGCGAGTAGGCGCCTTCGCCGCGGAAGCACATGTCGAACCACTCCGCGCCCACGCCCCGCACGAATGGCATGACGGCGTCGCGCTTGACAAGTTCGACGGCGGCATCGCCGGCTCGGTGTGCCGCCACATTGTGTTCCCAATACAGACAGCAGGTATGGTCGTTCTGGTTGATGAAGAGCTTGCGGTGCAACGGGAACGAACCCTCCGTGTAGCGGAAGCAGTTGCCGCCGCCCGGATAGAGGCAGCCGTACATGCCGGTGTTGACGAGCATGTCCAGCGTCTCGAGCCGCATCAGCTCGGGGAAAATCTTGTAACCGGTCTCGCCGTTCGCCGGAAAGAGGTTTCCGCCCGCGCCGAAGAGGCCGAAAAGAAGGTTGCCTTCCGACGCTCCCTTGACCGCCGATGCCATCGCGGCAATCGCTTCGAAGACCACGCGATTATGGCATTCGTAGTAGTCAATGACCCGGCGCCGCGCGGATGGATCGCGAAAGACACCATAAACCGTGCCGGATTCGCGACGCTCGCGCTCGGAGGGTATCGCATCGTTGCCGAAGGTCGCCGCCGGTTCTCCCCAGGCGCGGCGCAATTCTCTGACCTCATCGCGATAGCGCATCCGCAGGAATCGCCGAAAAGCCACCTGCATGGGAGGACTGTAGTCCATCAGTTGCGCATAATGCCCCTTGGGGCCCACACGCGCTGGATGCCACCACTCGCCGGCGTCGCCGGCGCTGGCCCAGAGGCCGACAACGCGATCGGCGAATGGCCCTCCGCGCACGTGCCGCACCAGTGCATCGAGATAGGCGGCGGCATCGCGGCGCCAGACTTCCGAGGCCAGCGATGGTTTGTACCAGCCGTCATATACGCAGCCTTCGCGGATCGCACCTGCCTCGTAGGCCGCCTGTTCGTCTGGATGCGCCTCGATCCACCATTTGGGCGGATCCACGGTGGCGTTGATGATGAAGCGACCGTCGGGATCGGCGCGCAGCATGCGCCGCAGGGTCGCATCCAATCGCACGAAGCCATTGAAGTCGCCCGGTCCGATCCAGTCGCGATCGCCCTGCTGATCGCTGTAGTACAGGCAGTGCAGGTTCAACCCGCCGGCGGCATAGGCGGAGAAGGACAACGGCGGGTTGTGCGGGCCGCCCGAATGGAAGACCGGAGCCACGAGCTTGCCATCAAACTCGAAGACCATGCCGCGCGGACCGGGCGCGAGCCGCGCACACAGCGGGGCGCCACGTTTGCCAGCCAGCGTCACGCACTGCGACTCCTTCGCGGCGCCGCACGCGGCCTCCACCGTGTACGTGCCGTTCGGAAGCGCGGCAAGATCCCAGACGATCACTTGCGCAGGCAACTCTTTGCCCAGGTCGGCCGGCGAAAGGATGCGAAGTTCGTCCGCATAAAAGGTGCCGACGCCATCGAGGAGGAATTCGAAGCCGGTCACTTCCACGAGGAACTCGGCAGCATCCGAGGGGGAGGTCTCCCGGGGATACGGGATGAACGCGCGCAAGGGTAAGCGGAACTCCCGCCAGCCGTCGAAGTTCAGCCTGATTGCATCTTCCAGTGCACCCTCGAAGATACGCGTGTGGATGTATTCGCCGGACGACTCGGATCGGATCAGCGCGAAGGGATAGAACATCTCCTCGGCAACGCCTGGTTTGGCGCGCCCCCTGAGCCCCACCTTAATGCGCGTCGCGGCCTGCCTGCCCATGCCGAACAGGCTGACAGTCACCCAATCGTTGGAGACATTCACGGCCGCTGGCGCCGACAAACGGCGCGCCACCGAACCACCCAGGCCACCGGTGTAACGCATGCGCAGGGCGCCGAAACCGATCTTGGGGCCGTCATCATGGCCGCTATTGGACAGGAACACTGATCGTTGCAGGCGGTTGCCGACCTCCCAACCGCCCTCGTAGACGCAGCCAAGATGCAGATCTTTGGAGCCCGGCAGAGCCAGGTTCTCGAAATCGTCCAACAGGCGCACCGTGTTGGTCGCCGCCGGCATTGGGCCTTCGTAGATTGTCACGGCCGCGCCGTGGGCCGGCAGGGCACGCACGGTCAGGGGTGGAACGGGGCCGCGGACATCCAGCGCCTGTACGCGCAGACGCGCGGGCCCGTCCCGGTAGACTTCGCGATCGGCAGCAAGCCGCAAGCTCGCCGCGTACACCGCGCCGGCTGTCGCTATCAAGGCGGCTGCCGCGCACGCCGCCGAGCGTCCAATCGTGCCGCTTGTTTTCCGCCTCCGCATGTTTCCGTCCATACGATCAGGCCGACGTGGCCGGCCGCGAGCGCGTCGCGCGCACCGCTTCCGCAACGTGCGCCGGCTCTTCCACCACGTATGTCAACTCTTCCAGAACCGGCTTTTTGCCGTCATACTGCTGCTGCACGCTCTCCAACAGCGCGGCAGCGGCGTCATCGGCTTTGTTCACCACGTGCGTGACCGGAAGCGGGCAGAACAGGTTGACTTCGGCGTTCTTGTGATAGGCCAGCCGCAGCGTGTCCGGAACCTGGATACTCTTCTCCAGAATTGCCATGGTCACGCCAAGGGCTTCCGCGTCGTTGATTACCACAAGCCCATCCGGGCGCCTGGGCTGGTTCCACACCCGCATGAAGGCCTTGTAACCCCACTCTTCGCAGGACATCGCCGGCGTGCGCCGCAGTTCGGCGGGTGTCACCAGCCAACTCTCCAGTGTCCGCAGCTTGCGCTTGCGCGCTTCCTGCATGAATGACTTGTAGCAGACGAGTACCGTGTCCGTGTGGTCGGGCTCGAAACAGCGGCTTGGCCACGCCGAGATCAGGCCGACGGATCGGCAGCCCTGTCGGGCCAGCGCCTCGACCGCCATGCGCGGTAACCGCGCGAGGTTGTGCGGTATGCTCTTGCGCATGCGCCTCGATCCCATGATCGCGACCGGAACGGGCAGCTTGTCGAGCCAGAGCGCGTGCGCGGCGTCAACCTGCGCGGCGATGACGGCATCGACGGCGCCGCGCTTGACGGCGTCGAGCAGCGCCGGCCAGGCCTGCCCGGCCTCCGCCGCCGGGCGCGGGTCGTTCCACACGTCCCAGTTCCTGCCGGAGGCTTCGATCCTGTCGGTCAGGCAGCGGTGTATCGCCCGAAGATAACGGAACTCAGGATTCGCCAACGCGCCGCCATAATAGTAAAGGCCAATGGTCTTGAGCGCGCGCGGTCGCTCGCGCACGAACGTACCTTTGCCGTGGCGCCGCACCAGCAGCCCCTCCTGCTCCAGCGCCACCAGCGCACGCTGCACTGTCATCGGATCGGCCTGCCAGGCCTGAGCCAGCGCCCTCACCGGCGGCAACTGGCTCCCCGGCGCGACCCTGCCCGACTCGATGGCCACCCGGATATGCGCCGCGATCTGAACCCGAAGCACTCCCGCCGGATCGCGCTCCGGCGCGCTGAACCACTCCTGAAGCGATTTGTTCTTCATGCCGTCGCACCTCACTCGCCGTCGCAACCATTGCCTGCTACACCTGCGACAGTTGCTACTATAGCTACAGTTGTTGACGGCGTCAATCCCTAGGAGTTAAAAACGCGGAGACCGCTGTCCACAGCTCCCCAGATGCATGGCCATCAACACCTACGGGGTTGCGTCATCGCGTCTATCACTGATTCTCTGCCAGAACCCGGTAGAACGCGCTCACCATTCCGGGCGCGGCATCGGTGTAGACATTGACGGGCGGTGTGGCGGGAATGTTGCCGGCGATAGGGGTTCCGGCATCAGTCATCAGGTTCGTTGACCGGTACACCGTGTAGAAGCTGTTGCTCCAACTGTTCCAGGTCACGACGCGCTCGGAGGCGGTGGCCCGAAAGCGCAGCGAAAGCGGCACGCGAATGCACTGGTGCGGGTCGCCGAAGAGCGTGATGCCGAAATAGCACCAACGATATGGCAAGTTGCTGCCGGACGTCTCGACGTTGCCGAGCAGATCCTGCCTGGCCAACTGGTGCGCGACACCGACAGCGGTACGCTCGTCGGCCAGCACCCGTTGGAAGAACCGTTGCTGAAACTCGCCGCTGTAGCGCCACTCCTCCGTCTGCTTGTACCAGCCTTCACGCGTATTGGCCACGACGGCAAAGGCGCCGCAGGCGTTGCGCTTGACCAGTTCTTCGGCGATACAGTCACCCAAGCCGAAGTTGTTGTCGAAGGCCCCTGCGTTGCATGCGGTACTGTAAAGCAGGAAGGGCGAGGCGTTAGCGAGCGCGTCGAGATCCGTGACGGCGAGGCGCAGGACCGTGGTGTCGCTGACGAAGTCGGAGCCGTGCCCGAAGTGCGCGACCAACAGGGGAGCGCGATCGAGCGCGGCGACGGCATCGGACGCCGTCCACGCGGCCGACAGTTGCGGGCGGTCGTCGAGCCACGTCACGGAACAATGGCTGCCGTCTATCGTCGGCAGCAGCCGGTCGAGGGCGTCGCCGCCTTGATCGCCGGCACTGTTGAGGTATTCGCCGGCCAGGCAGGCACGGAAACTGGAGGCGGGTGCCTGCTCGGCTGCCAGACAACGCGCGACGAAGTTCGTGACCTCGACGGCCGTCTCCACAGGGGCGCGGCCAACGCACACTTCCGCCAGTAGGTCCACGTCGCCGCCGGTCTCGCCGTCGTTGGGCTCGCCCCAGATGCCGTCGCCGTCCTGGTTCCACGAGCCGTCCAGGCAGGCGAAGTAGAGGTCCGTCGGCATCAGCGTCAAGGTAATGCCGGAACAGCGGGCGTAGGCGCCGCGATAGGGAACGACCTTGGTGTCCCCGCCGAGCAGCACATAGCTGACGGCCAAGTTGGTATAGGCGTGACGAATATAGTTGCGCAGGCGTTCCGCGGCATCCACACCAGCGTAACTGTTGGTGATGGTCTCCATTGTCTCGGTGTGGACCGTCACTCCAGCGGCGGTCTTGCGGTCAATCAGAGGTTGGAACGCGGGCAGCAGCGCGGCGCGCGTAACCAGCAGGTAGTGCGTGGCAGCGTCCAGCGCGCCGGCGGGAGCCGGCGACTCGTATGCCGCAAGCGCCTCGGGATTGTCCGCCGCCACGGCTACGCACTGCAACTCCACGCGACGCACGGATGGGGAGATACGGTCAGGCGACGAAGGCGCGCGGGTGGTGAGGATGTCCACGTTCACGACGGGCGCGAACGACAGGCGGCCGGTATCCCCAACGTATGCTACCGGGTAGACCCGGACAACGGCGAAGTCGTAACCGGCCAGACGCTGGACGGACACCAATTCCGCCAGCGCGGGACGGCTGGCCGACTCGAGTGTGGGTGACACTATTGGGCGACTTTCGCCGATCGGCGCGGGCGTGACGCCGAGATCCAGTCGCCAGGTCCCTGGCAGCGTGACGAGCGGCGCCGCTGCGCGTGCCGTCACGCCCGTAGCCGTCATACCCGGCGGCAGCAGCAATCGGAGCAGCCGGACCGGCAGAATCGGCTGGCCGGCACGCTCCCGTGGCATGCAACCCGCGACCTCCACGCGTGCCACGCCGGCAGTATCCGTGTGGATCGTGGGGCTGGCGAAGCGACAGGTGGTACTGAGCGGGCGCCCGGCCGTCACAACCGCTCCCGTGGCCGGGCAGGCCGCCAACGCGGTCGCCAGACCGATCATTGCGACTGTGTGGCATGCGTGCATTACCGCACTCTCCCGGTCTGCCGCCAGAGCACGAGTCCCGGCCACCGGTCTATTGCACTGTCAGGTTCTCGGCCTTGAAGTCCCCCACTGTCACCGTCACACGGCTGCCGGACTTGACCACCCTGCCGGTGTTGGCAAACAGCATGAAATAGATGCGGTTGGCCTCCATTTTCGCCGCTGTCTGCCGCATGGAGCCGGTCTTTGGGAAACTGGGAACGCGCAGCACCGAACCCGTGGCGAGATCTGTCATGGCGGGCTTGACCGCACGGTCGCCCAACAGCGCGGCCTTGTCCGGATCGAGCACGCGGTAACGGAAATCAACCATGTTGCCATGTGCCGACATGTGCAGGCTGGCGATCTCGATGCCCCAACGTTCGCGCAGCGATGCGCGGGCGGAACGCGGGACAACGGTCTCCGCATGCGGGCGGCCTGGTGTGGCGCATCCGACTGACGAGAGCGCCAGGGCGAGTGCGCTGACCAGGGGAAGTGCGGCGCTCAGGAAACGCCGCGAAACGGTGTTTGTGGTTGTCATGGCAACGTCATGGGCAGGCCAATTTGATGCGGTAGAAGCGTGTGGGTGCGGGCGACTGCGTATCGGCGAGCCACATGGTACCATCGAAGCCGGCGATGTTGGTGTGGATCGTGACCCAGTCGCCTGCCAGCAGGTTCGTGCAACTCTCCACGTTGTACAGGCGTCCGGCGGCGGTGTTGCCGAAGGTGATGACGGCGCTCGTTTCCTGGCCCGGCAGCGACAACGCCATGATACGCAGGTACGAGAGCGGGTCGTTGGGATTGGTGCCGGAGATCATTTCGTCGAGGTTGTTCTTGCCGTCGCCATCAGGATCGTCGGAAGGGCCGACGGTCGCGGGCGGATAAACGGGCCCGGGTCCGAA
>JAQULY010000164.1 GCA_028718445.1 Kiritimatiellia bacterium | reverse complement strand
GGTAGGGAGACTCGATGGCCTGCGACTCGGCGGCTCGCAGTTCCTTTTCCATGGTGTCGATGGCCTTGGCCATGGCAGGACTGGCCCACTTTTCGATCGGCCCGCTGCCGGGCAGACTTGCGCCGATGGTTTCCAGCGTCTCCCAGAAACGGCGCATGGGCGCCGCGGCAGGTCCGTAGAAATTCTGATAGTACAGTTCCAGTTCCCGCTGCCAGTCCATGCCGCGCTTACGGAGCATGCGGTAGGTCATGTAGGCGTCCAGATGGTACAGGGCGGGATTCCAGTAAAGCCCCTTGCCATGGAAGCTGGGCATTTCGGAGAACCAGCCCTGAACGCCCATCCGCTCCAATTCGGTCAGATAGGCTCCCACCGCATGGGGCTTGAAAGCGGGCACGGCCGTCAGATCGTGCAGGTAGTACTCCCAAACGTAAACCTGACTGGCGGCCTTGCACCACTGCTTCAAAACGCTGAGGCCGTAGGAATCCGCGCCCCATCCGTCCGCCATGCAAACGCTGACCGTCACATTGGTTCCGAGCGGGAAGGTAGGCGGCTCGAACATGTCGGCATAGGCGATGGACGATATCCGGCCCCCGGGATGATTCGCGGCCACGGCGGCGGCCACGCGGTTGACGAAGGTGAAGTAATAGTCGCTGGCGACGCCGCTGCCGTAATGCCCGATTCGGCGGCGGCTCTCCTGAAGCGGCGGATTGATGTTGGTCCCGAAGTCGCGGTTGTCGTTGGGGACGACGGGGAAGTAGTTGCCGGCGCCGTAGGATGCGGCCACGGAACCCCGTCCGCCAAAACGCCGTTCCTCGATCGGCAGGGAAAAGAAGACGTCCGCGTCCTCGGCCACCTGCCGGATGACCTCGGGGTTGTCGAAACGCAACTGAATCTCCGGGCCGGGTTTGCCCACGAACCACTCGGGGTGTTTTGCGCCGAAGCGCACATGGTAGTCGCCGAGCGAATGGCAGACGTTGTATGGCTCGCCGCCGAGTCGGCAGCGCAGCAGAAAGAGGTTGTTGTCGCGGGCCGGCGCCGGCGTCATCGGCTTATCGCCCCAGGACAACTCGCCGGGAATCTGCCAAACATTGCGGGAGGTGATGCGGTAGCGCGCCCATGGCGCGGACCGGTGTTCTTGAGGCGCAAAGGCCAGCGTGTTCTGCTTCGGGATGCAGGCGCCCAGTTCCGTGACCATGTACCATCGCACGCCGCAGAGATCCTCAAGGAAGTCGTAGACGGCGTGCAGTGTTCCCAGCGCGAAGAACGGCTTGTCGTTCCTGAAGCCCGGCCAGACCCCATTGGCCTCGTACGTGACGGGGCCGGTGTCGGGGTCATCCCGCCCGATCAACGTGATGGCTTCGCCGGTAATGCGAACGAGCGACTCCTGCGGCGCCATCCCGGCGCTGGTGAGTCCCGCCGCGCGGGTGGGGCCGCTCTCGCCCACGAAGATGGGCAGGAGCCCCGCCACGGGCGCGTTGGTTTCGGCGACGATCTCGATCCGGGCGCCGGTGATGGCCAGGATGTGCGTCTGCAGTTCTTTCGCCCCAAGCTGAGCGCTGCGGGTGGGCCGTTCCGCCAGAACGATCATGGCTTTGGGAGCGCCATTCTGTGCCACGATTGCCCGATTCTCCTGGATTGCCGGGATTCCGGCGCTACCCGTGCCAACGCTCCATGCGAACACGGCCCAGAGTATCCCGAATCCTATGTCGCGACGGCTGTACATCGTTTCCCGTTTCCTTTTTCCTTTTAAGATACAACCATCTCTGTTTGACCTCCACCGCAGCGATATGCAAAATGCGGACTATTGTATTCAATATCGGGTCCGCCAACCGAGTGGCGTTGCCTCAGACGATGCGATAGGCCGTTCCGCCCGCCAGATCGAGCGTGGGCTGTCCCTTGAAGTCCGCGCACACCGACCGCTTCTCGCCCGTGAACACGTTCTCCACCGTCCGGATGTCATGCCAGGTCGGATCCACTAACGTGACCGTGCCGTGATAGTCCGGCACCGTGACCAAGTACTCATCCAGCCGGGAAAGCCCGTCGGTGATACCCCGGGCATCGCGCACGCCACGCTCCGTGACCAGCTTGACGATGAACCGGTTCATGGGATCTTGCGCGCACTTGATCGTGTCTTCCACGCTCAAGGGTCCGCCCATCGGTGGATTCCAGTGCACGGAGCCACAGGCCAGATCGAAGGCCTTCAGCGTTCCCCAGACCAGGCGCTTACCGTGCCGCACCAGGTTGTACAGCATGCGCTGACCGGTCATCACGTCCGGCGGCGGGGGCGGGAACGTCATGTTTCCGTGACAATAGCCGCTGCCGGGATAGTCGCAATGCAGGCCTTCGTACCACATGTGGAAGTTGCCCGGCTTGATGCTCTGTGCCAGGTCCCACATCTCCACAAAGAGACTTCTGAAGGCGGGGCCCACTTCGGAAGGGAACACCTGGCCGGGGTGCGACGCGCTGAAATCGCAGGGAAACGCATAGATCCCGCAATCCAGGAAGAAGGCGTCCACGTCGAAGTCCTCCACGTAGCGCCGCGTCCAGTCCAGCATGTAGCGGCGGTACGCCGGGTTCAGCGGGCTGCAGGCGGTGATGAACTCGTGGGCGTCCCAGCCCCAGCTCACCCACGGCTTCCCATCCGCGCCGCGGATACTCCATTCCATGCGCATGTCGCCCCACGGCTTCATGCCGCAACTGCTGAGCCAGATCTGTACTTTGCCCCCTGCGCCGTGAATGCGCTTCACCATCTCCTTGAACTCGCGACGCGTGCCCGAGTTGGGACAGGGACCGGCGCCAGAGGGGCTGGTGTCCGTGTCGAAGCGTTTGATGTCGTGCGAATAGAGCCAGAAGCCATTGGCGCCGCCGTGCTCGATGCTGGCCACGGCGGCATCGGCCACCTCGCCGAACTTGCGCGGATCGGCTCCGGCGCAGGAATTGGACGTCCAAACCGTATGGTAGAGCCAGTCGGGCGGTTCTTCGTACTGGTCGAATTGACCGGCCCAGATCGTCTCCATTTCGTCCAGATCGCGTCCCCAGAGCAGGGAGATTTCCGGCACGGGGAACTCGCCCAGCGGCTCCAGGAACTTGTGGTACTGCATGTGGAACTGAATCCCGTGTTCGTTGAAGTCGGCGGTGTACGCCAGGTTCGAGCGGCGGGCGAAGATAAAAAGCCACTGCGCCGGATCGGCGCGGTAGTAAAGAACGCCCGGAATGGACTGGCCCCCGGGGTAAGTACGGCGTATGAGATGCCACAGTCGCGGATTCACCTCCGCCATGGGCCCATCCTCGGCGCTGGTATGCTCGACCGGTCCGCCGCCGGTCAGATGACAGATCCGCATGCGGGTGTCCGGCTTCATAATCGGGAAGCGCCACCCCAAAAAGCCGAGGGAATCCACCCACAGTGGCATTTCCAGACCGTGAACGGTGGGTCCCGGCGTCGGGTAATTGTGCTCCATCGGCTCGCGCCAGATGCGATACTGCAGGTGTAGTCCGTGCTGGCTCGGGACCGCCAGCCGGGCGACCTTGAGACCCCAACCCTGACAGTAGTGCTGGTAACTGGTCACCCGGCCGATGGTCTGCAGGATTCCGCGACGATCCTCGTGGAAGTAAAGCTTGGGCTGCACCGGATGCCGGTTGACCTGGAGTTCCCAGAGGGGGGGCTGGTCAATGACCGTCAGGTCGATGGCGCGATCCTTCAGATGCACGATGTTGCCCGTTTCGCCGTCGATTTCGACGAGCAGCTCCTTGCGATCGGCCAGGCGAATCGTTGCGGCCGAACACGGGATCGCTGAGGTTGCGGCCTTGCCGGCCAGCGTCCCGACAATCGCGCCGGCCGGATCCGTGTCGATTGGCTTCGATTCAGTCTTCGCGTTCGTCTCCATCGTCTCTCCTCTACGTATCATTGCCATGCGATTAGCATGCAATTTGCCCGGGTTGACCGCGAGGACATTTATATGCAATATAAGGCTTTCGCCATGCAATATCGGGCCGGTCAACGGAGACTGCCCTCCCGGCAGGTTGTTCAGCGCATGCTGAAGCGCATCGTGACATCCATGCGTTTCGACCGCCGTCACGTCACGGTCCTGGCGGTTCAGTCCGGTTGCGCGCGGCCGGGCCAGGCGCCGGGTTATCATGTGCACGAGACGGGTGAGTTGGCGGTGGCGCTCTCGGGCCCCCTGTTCTGCCAGGTGAGCGGAGGCGATGTTCAGCGTCTTCCGTCCGCTCACCTTGTATTAATCCCGGGCGGGGTGCCTCACTATTCGTTTCAAAGCTTGATGCAGCAATACGCCCGCCGGAAGCGCTGGTTCTCCCTGGTCATGTCGTTCGGAGAGGCGGCCGCGATCACGAACGAAGGCGGCGTCCGTCGGGAGACGATCCTCATGCCGGAGGAACGGAAGAATTGGCGCGCGTGGCTTGGACATGAGCCTGCCAACCTGTTTCGTGCCGTACCCGCCGCCATGGCGGCCAACGCCCCGTGGTGCGACGCGTATCTGGACAGCAGCCTGCGCCTGTATCTGGCGGCCCTGCAGGCCTCGCTGCGCGATGACGAAGAGGAGGATGGCGTCGAAGAGGGCGATGCGGTGGCGCGCACTATCCGGTTCATCAACCGTCATTACGCCGACACCTCGCTCTCGATGGCCGGAATTGCCGCGGTGGCCGGCCTCAATCGCCACCGCCTGGAGGCATTGTTCCGGAAGGCCACCGGCACGACGGTCTGGCAGATGCTTGTGGAAACACGCCTGGCCCACGCCCACGGGTTGTTGGTCGGTTCGCGTTTCTCGGTCAAGGAAATTGCCGCGCGCACAGGCTGGAGCAACCAGCTCTATTTCTCCAGTGTGTTCCGCCAACGTTTCGGCCATTCGCCCAGCGATGTCCGCCGCCACATGCTCCCGCTGGCGCAACTGGTCCCATCGGCGCATCGTCGAAGCGGTCAGCGCAAATCCACGCGTTGAGACACGGACACCGATTCACTGCCGAACGGATCGGGCGGGAATTTGGAAGCAACCGTTTTCCGGATTGTAAAGCCGCGCGGTTTAGGCAACAATCCTCGCATTCGCTTGTGGCGGATAAGTGGAGATGCGACGATGTCGGAAGAACCGAAAAGGCGGCGCGGTTGCGGGTTGGGCTGTTTGGTGGCCTTTCTGGTCGGCCTGGCCTGCATCTTCGTCATCGCGGCGGCCGGCGTCTATATGGCGGCTTCAGCCGGCGGCCGGCTTTCGGCGCTGGGCGGGCATCTGTCGCACGCCGGCACTCCCAAGGGACTGGGCGAGGACGAGATGCCGCGGATGCGCGAGATCTGGTCGGCGGGTCACGGCGATACCAAGGTGGCGCGTATTCGCCTTCACGGCATGATCGCCCTGGACGGCGGCAAGTGGAGCGGCGATGGCGAAGGCTCCGCCACCACCGCCTTGCGCGCCATCCGCCGCGCCACCGCCGACGACGCCGTGGAGGCGATTCTGCTGGAGGTTGACAGCCCGGGCGGCGGCATAACCGACAGCGACGTGATCTACCACGCGCTGCAGACATTTCGCGGTTCCCGCGAGGGCCGCGTGGTGGTGACGCTGATGGGCGATGTGGCCGCTTCCGGCGGTTACTACGTGGCGCTGGCCTCCGATCGCATTCTGGCGCACCCGACCACGCTGACGGGTTCCATCGGCGTGCTGATTCAGAGCGTTAACCTGCAAGGCCTGACCGCCAAGCTGGGCATCAAGGACGTGACCATCAAGTCGGGCGAGAACAAGGACATACTGAATCCGCTGCGCGAGCTCTCACCGGCGCAGGTGGCCATGTTGCAGCAGGTCGTGGACGCGCTGCATGCGCGCTTTGTGCGGCTGGTGGCGGAGAATCGCAAGCTGCCAGAGGACACGGTCAAGCCGCTTGCGGATGGCCGTGTGTTCCTGGCCGACCAGGCGCTCGAGGCCAAGCTGATTGATGCCATCGGATATGTCGCCGAAGCCGAAGGCGCGGTGGCGGAATTGCTGGAGACAGACTCGCTGCGGTTCATTCGTTACGTGGAGGAGCCGTCATTTATGGACATCTTCCGCGCTCCGCGCCTGTTCGGCGCGGCGGCCGAAAGACTGTTGCGGACGGAAGATGGGCGTCTAATGTACAAATGGAGCCTCTGAGGATTTCCGCGGCGCGCGTGCGCCTGTGGACGTCCGAGCGATGGCTTGCATAGGAGAATGCAGACATGGCACAAATAGGTTACACCGACACACCGTTCATTCAGGGATCAACCTATCGCGTTCACGATGCGGCGCGCCCGCAGCCCAGGGTGGTCACGCCGGGCACTTTCAGCACCCAGACCCGTCCCGGCCTCCCGCCATCGGATGCCGTCGTGCTGTTCGACGGCGCCTCGCTCGACGGGTGGCTGAGCTGCAAGGATGGCGGGCCCGCCGGCTGGAAGGTCGGCGGCGGCTGCATGCAGGTCGTTCCCGGCACCGGCAGCATCCGCACGCGCGCCGAGTTCGGCAGTTGCCAGTTGCACGTGGAGTTCGCCGAGCCCAAAGTGGTGAAGGGCGAAAGCCAGGGGCGCGGCAACAGCGGCGTCTTCCTGATGCGCCGTTACGAGGTCCAGGTGCTGGACTGTTACCAGAACCCGACCTATTCGGACGGCACCACCGGGGCCATCTACGGACAGTTTCCGCCGCTGGTGAACGCTTGTCGCCAGCCGGGCGAATGGTCCTGCTACGACATCGTGTGGGAAGCGCCCGTGTTCGACGGCGACCGGCTGGCCAAGCCTGCCTTCCTGACGGTCATGCTGAACGGACTCATCCTGCACAACCGTCAGGAACTGCTGGGGCCGACACAGCACCGCGCACTGGCCAAGTACGAGCCGCATCCCGCCCGCGATGCGCTCGAACTGCAGGACCACGGCGACCTGGTCAGGTTCCGGAACATCTGGTACCGCCCGCTCACGGCCTACGATCAGGCTTGAGTCACGGCGTCTCGACGTCGGCCAGCAGCGGCAGCTTGACATCCCGCGCGGAGAGTTGCACTTCGCGCCGGGGCCAGGCAATGTCTACCGCCGGATCGTCCCAGCGGAAGCCCCGCTCGAACGTCGGGCTGTAAACCGTCGTGCACTTATAGAGGAAGTGCGCGTAATCGCTCAGCACGACGAAGCCGTGGGCGAATCCCGGGGGAATCCACATGGCCGTGTGGTTCTCGCCGGTCAGTTCCTGCGCGACCCACCGGCCGAAGGTCGGCGAGCCGCGCCGGACATCCACGGCCACGTCCCAGACGGCGCCGGCCGCCACCCGCACCAGTTTGCCTTGGGCGAACGGCGCGAGTTGATAGTGCATGCCGCGCAGCACGCCGCGGCCTGAGAACGAGTGGTTGTCCTGCACGAAGCGCGCGGTAATGCCGCCCTCGCGGAAGGCCTGCTCATGGTAGGTCTCCACGAAGAAACCGCGCGTGTCGCCGAACACCTTTGGCTGAACCAGCACCACGTCGGGAATCGCCAGGGGCGTGAATGTAAATGGCATATAATCTCCACGTGTCCGCGGAACAGCGATACCGCGGGCCACAGCACAGGCAGAAAACACTTCCCTAATATACCGCAAATGGCGGCGATTTCCAGTACCGTCACGTTAGCGCGCGTCCGCCACTGCCCATGGGTTCATCAAGCTGAGTCCCATGATATGGCAGGTCCGTGCCCTGCTTCCGACATGGTGAAGGCCCTTCTGGCCCGCTTTGTGCTCTCGGGCATGGAGCGGCCGCCAGGAGCCGCCCATTGTCGGATGACAACACGATCTTCAAGCTTTCGCGCGCGGCGTCTCCAAGCGTGGTTCGCCGGCGGCATCGCCGTCCTGCTCGTTCGGTTGGTGTCAGGCGCCTTCTGCGAGTTCACGGTGACGCTCGCGAGTAACAGCCCGTCTGGGGCGGCGGCGGCCGATGTGGTGGTCTGGCCCTTCGGCGTGGACGAGACACGCGCGGGCGTGACCGTGCGCGACGCCGCCGGCGCGACCGTTGGCCACGAAACGATCTGGCGCGCACCAGGCGCCGCTTGGACCATTCGGTTCGACGCCGCCTCGGGCAAGCAGTGGATCGTGCGAATCGAGGACGCGCCAGCACAATCGAACACGCCGCCTTGGCAGGCGCGGTGCGGCGTGCTGCTCGAGACTCGCGCCCTGGCGAACGGAACGGCGGAAACACTCGAAGATATGCGGCGGCTGTGGTCCGGCAATACCGTGGCGTTCGGACGCTCCGAAGTCGGCCGCATCCATCACGGCATCCACCCGCACGGTCCGAACCAGCCGCTGATGGCGCGCTTCGAGGGTTCGCTGAGCATCCCCGCCGCGGGACGTTACGGTTTCGCCACCTTCTCAGATGACGCCTCTTTCCTGCTGATCAACGGCCGTTCGGTGGCGGCGTGGGGCGGATGGCATGAAGTTGGCGGAGGGTTGGGCGCGCAATATGCCGGTGAGATCGACCTGCCGGCAGGCCTGTGCCGCATCGAGTACTACAACGTCCAGGATGGCGCGGCCTGGCTGGTCGGCGCCGCCTGGCGACCGCCTGGCGTCAAGCACTACAAGATCATACCCGACAGCGCCTTCGTGCCCGTGGGACGCGCGGTCGTTACCGCTGTCACCGCCTCGGACGCCGGCGCCGCGTTGGCGTCGTTCGGATGGGAAGCCGAAGCGCACGTTCAGGCGGACACCTATTACTGGGTGCATACGCGCTTGCGGACGTTGACCCCGGCCGGCGACGCTACCTATCGCTGGCGCTTCGACGATGGCGGCGCCGCCGAGGGCATCGCGCCGGCACACTTGTTCCTGTCGCCAGGCGTGCGCTCGGTCATGCTGGAGGTCGAGCGTGGCGGCCGGGTTGCGGGGCGGCTGACCAGGCAGATTGCGGTGCAGCCGCGCTGGACGCAACCGCAAGAGTTCGACGAAGGCTTCTACGACAAACTGCGCACGGAACTTTTGAGCAAGGATTTGGCCCGCATTCCGGTGGCGGATCTCTGCCAGGCCGTGTTGCTGGCCGAGCGCGTCGCCGATACCAGCCTGGTCAAAACGCTGGGCGGCGTCTGTCTGAAACGTCTGACGGAGTTCGATGCCGCGGCCGCGCCCGCACTCTATCGGCTCGGTTTCCACTTCCAGTCGCCCGCCGTGCGCGACTACGCGCAGGTGCCGGTGGTATGGCGGGCGCTGCTGGCCAGGCCGGGAGTTGGCGCCGCCGTGGCGGCGCGTACGCGGCTGCATTTTGCCGGTTTTCTGATTCACTCCGGCGGCGGCCTGGGCGAGGCGTTGGCATTGTTGAAAGCCTGCGACGCGGCGCAATTGGACGCCGGCGAACAACGTCTTTACAGCATCTACAAGGGCGACGCGGCGGCGACTGCGGGAGATGCGGTAGCGGCTCAACGATGGTATACTGAGGCCGGTGCTACCGGCGCGCCTGACGATACCGCCTACGAAGTGGGGCGGCTGGCGCGGCTGGAGCGCGCGCGTCTCTACCTGAAATGGGGAGAGTACGAGGCGGCCGAAACGTCCTTGCGCACGATTGAGTGGGAGCGGCCCATGTGCCGGCTGGGATTGGAGACCGGGTTGCTGTTGATTGAGTTGTTCCGGGCGCGCGGCGAAGAGCCTTTCGCACTGGCGGCGTGCCGTCGCCTGCTGGCCGTGGCGCCGCCGGGACCGCGTCAGGCGGCGTTGCTGCGGGCGACGGCCGAAGTTTGCGCCGCGCAGGGATTGACGGATGAGGCGCGCCTGGCATTCAAACGCTTGCACGACAACTTTCCCTATAGCGAAGAGGCGGCGCTGACGAAGGATCGCATGAACGGATTGTCGGGGACAGGGAGGTAGAGTCAAGGTGGCGGGAGCACAACCATGAAGCAGAGCGTGGCATGCAGGATGGGAATACTGGTAAGTCTGACGGCGGCGAGCCTGACTTTTGGCGCCGGCAACAGCGACGAGGATGCCTGGCTCGCGCCGCTGGGACTGCCGCCGCAGGCGGCCCCCAAGCGCATCTCCGGCGGCGAAGGCGTGCCGCCCCTGCCTTTGCCGGCCACACCCCTGCGGCGCACCGAACGCAAGCGCGAACCGCGGCCGCCGACGCTCATCGGCAAGGTCGTATGGGGTGAGTCGGCCGAGTACCGCTATGCCGGCGGCCAGAGCACGCAGGTCGCGGACTGGAATCTCTGCCCGGACGATCTCGCGCAGTTGATGCGCAAGGCCGCCCGCTGGTTCGGGCTGAACTACGGTGTGCAGGCGGTTTCGTTGAGCGAGTTCGATCCCGACCCTCTGGCCACGCCGGTGCTGTTCTTCAGCGGTGTGCGCACCATGCGCCTGACGGACGAACAGGTGACGCTCCTGCGCGGCTACGTGGCGCGCGGCGGGATGGTGGTCTTCGACTCGATTGCGGGTTCCCCCTACTTCCTGAAATCGGCGCGCGCGCTGGCCTCGCGCCTGGCGCCCGATGAACCGCTCCGTCAGATACCGCTCGACCACCCGCTCTTTCACATGCTGGCG
>JAQULY010000163.1 GCA_028718445.1 Kiritimatiellia bacterium | reverse complement strand
GGATTCTTCTGCACGTCTATGCCCGCTATCAGCACCCTTCCCGCAGTCGGCTCGGTGAAGCCCAGTATGAGCATGATCGTGGACGTCTTGCCGGCTCCGTTTGCGCCCAGCAGCACGAAGATCTCGCCGGGCGCGATCTTCAGATCGAGACGGTCCACGCCAACGGTGCCGTCTTCATAGACTTTGCGCAGGTCAGTGATGTCCAGCATATGCACCTCATCTCCGGGATATCTTCACGCTCGCCACGGCGATGCCCAGCACCAGGACCACGAGTATACCCACCAGCAACACGCTCCCCGTCAGATTGCCGGCGGCCGCCACGCGCACCGTGAAGTCTTTCTCGCCCGGCTCGATGACCTCCATCCCGCAATATCCTTCGGCCTCGACCTTGACGACGTATTCGCCGACCGCCACTTTGGCGGGGGGACGCAGCCGCGCCGTAAAGAGCATCTTCTGGTCCGGCGCGATCACTTCGACCGTTTCCGGCTCCAGTTCGCCTTCCCACTCCAGGGGCAGGTCCAGCTTCGGCGTCACGCGCCGCACTTCGAGCGTGCCGCTGTTCAGGATGCTGAACTTCAACTCCACGTTCTCGTCCTGTTTGACCTCCTTGAACAGATTTCCCACCAGGATGTCCAGCTTGCCCACGCCCTTGGGGATCAATACCAGGTCAATGGCGTTGCCCTTGAGTTTGGCGATCTCCTCCGCCGGTATGGTCTTGCCCTCGTAAGCCTTGCGCACGGCGTGCAACGCCTCCATGTCCGACGGCCGCGCGACCAGGATCGTGAAGGCGGTGTTGGCGTCTATCATGGCACGATCCAGCTTCTCGGGAATCGAAACCTCGAAGTCGACATGGCGCAGCGATTCCTCGCTGCCGAATTTCAGCGTCGTCATGCGCGCGTCCGTCTTCGGGTCAATGAACGAGAAGCGAATCTCCTCCGGGAAATTGAGCACGCGCAGCGCGAAGGTCTGCTCCGTCTTGGCCAGGCGCTCAAGCTGCAAGTTGTAGCGGATCGTCGTTCCGAGATCGCCGTGCTGATCGAACTGCGCGGCAGTGATGGTCGGCAGGTCCTGCAGCGCCTCTTTCTTCAGAAACACGCCGTATTCGTTGACGGTCTGCAGAAACTCGATCCGCACGGTGACCTGCTCGACCTCCTTCTTCAGCAGGCGGAACGTCAGGTTGGTGCTCTCGCCGAATCTCAGTTCCGGCACGATCCGTTGGAACGGGTCGCCCACGATCGCCCTGCTCGTCGCCACGATCTTTTCGTCGGCGTTGGAGGAAGTCGGAGCGGATGATCCCAGCAGGCTCACGATAATGTTGTCAACCTTGAGCAACACCGCCAGATCGCTCTCGGCAACCTTGGCACCGCCGGACATCGCCACCCGCGCCTTGTTGATGTCGCTGGCGTTCTTGATGGTCACGGTAGCCTGCACGTCGCCCTGTTCGTCGCGTGACACTTGCGCGTCCATGACTCTGATCTGCGTGGCGTTCTTCAGGAACTCCAGCCGCGTCTTCTCGAGCTCGATCTCGGCCTGCGCCAGGGCCAGAGCAGCCTGTTCATAGGCTTGCTTGGCCTTGTTCAGTTCCACGATCGTGGCCACCTTCTCCTCGAACAGCTTGGCCATTTCCTCCTGTTCGACGCGCGCCCGGCTCAGTTCCGTCGCGGCCTGATCGCGCGCCAGTTCGGCCTGACGCGTCTCTAACAGACTGAGGCGCTCGTCCTTGGAGAGCGACATCGTCTCCATCGAGACGTCGGCCCCGGACAGACCTGCCGCGCCCGCGGTCAGCAGGCCGGCGCAAACCATCGGCACAAGCATCCTCATGGCGCATTCCTCTCGGGTTGCGGCGCAAAGAACCGCATTTCGCGGCGTAGCGACTCTTGGGCCGCGACCGTGGCGATCTGCCCATCAAAAAAGGCGTCCTGGTCGCTGAAGTAGAGCGCCCGGAAGGTCTCCAGTTCGTCGTCGGTGATCTTCCCTAACTCCTTCAGCCGCTCCTTGATGCGCAGCCGTTCCTTGGAAATGTCCACGCGTTCGCGGGCTATCTCCAGTTCACCGCGCCGTTCATGCAGCGTGGCGTAGGCCTGGCGTACGGCCAACTCGGTCGCCTCGATCGTGCCGCGCAAAGCCAGCCGGGCCGCGGCCAGACGCTCCCGGTCGCGTTGCCTGGCGCCCAGTTCGCGGGCCACCCCATCGAAAAACGGCAGCGACACCCCGGCGCGTACGAACCATCCCGACTCCTCGCCGGTCAGTGGATCGTCCGCCAGCCGTAAGGACTCCTCCGTGGCTTCCAGGTCATGACGTCCGAAGGCCGAAAGGCTGTAGGCGCCCTGCTCCCCATTCAACGCCAGCCCCAACGTCTCGTCCTGCTCCTTCATTGCCGCCCGTAGGGTGATGTCCGGCCAGGCCTCCCAGAAAGCCTCGCGCACCAACCGCATCCGTTCGCCGACCTCGGCGCGCGCCAGCGCGATGGACGTGCTGCGCCGCTGGGCGATTCCCACGGAATCGTCCACCGGCAAAGCGAAAGCCTCCACCGCACCGGCAAGCTCTAGTCCCTCCGTACGCAAAGGCAGTCCCAACAGACGCAGCAGTTCGAGTTGCTGCCGCTTGATCTCCTGATCCAGCACATTGATGCGCGCCTTCTCGTTCAGCACGTTCAAGCGCGCCGTGAGCACATCCACCTCCACGACTCTGCGTTCCTCTTCCAGTCGTTCCACGCGCTTGAGCTTCGCTTCGAACTCGTTCAGCAGCATCAGCCGCTCCCGGCGTTGGTCCAGCCGCAGCAGCACGGTGAAGAAGACCGTCCGCACCTGGGACAACACCTCGGCCGCCTTGTTCTCGTAATCGAACAGAGCGGCACGTTCGTTGGCGCGCAACGTCACGGACACCGGGTTCTCGCGGCCGAACTCCAGAATACGCTGCGTCATCTGAACGTAATGTGCGGTGCGGTTGGTGCTCAAGCCGCCGTTCCCATCGATCGCCGTGCGCTCGTAACCGTAGTCGGAGCCGGGCACAAACCGGCTCTGCGCGATCAGGCGCTCGCCGTGCATGGCTTTGAGCTCGGCGCGCTGCGCGCGCACGCCGTCATTGAATTCCAGACTCAGTGCCAGACAATCGGGCAGCGTCAAGGCGCGGCGCTGGGCTATCCAGGCGCACGCCTCTTGGCGACTGCCCGCCGTATTGGCGCGATCGCGTTCCGAAAGAAGCGTGTCGTCGGACTGGTATTCGTGCGCCGTGTCGTCGGACGGTTCGATCGCGTCTCGTCCGCAACGCTCCATGCGTTCCTGAAAGTCGCGATGCAGTTCGCGCACATCCGGGCCGGCGGACTGGTCCGCGGTCGGGTGCGTGCAACTCGCGGCGAACGCCAGGCAGCCGCCGAGAAACCCTCCAATTATCAACCTGTTCAACCCCATGACACTGAAAGAGAAAAAGAGCAGATATACGCTCGCCAATCACACGCTGTCCCCGCCACACGGGACTCTCTGAGCCTGCTGAGGGAGCATGCTACCAATAAGGTGCCATGCTCTAAAAGACATTTCGCGACGACGGCCTTAACTCTCCTGGAATGCGGACGGGCGTGCGCCGTCGCGGCGCAAGGCGACGGTTTGCCCGGGAGCGACATCCGCGCGGATCACCGTGTGACCAGCCTCCACGGAGGTTTCCCAGGAGGGCGGTGCGAACTGCCAGGAGGATGGTTGATCGTCCACCGCGAGACGGCGCTCGCCCCCGCGCTCGACGTTGACCGTCGCGGAGACGAGTTTCCCTTGCTCGATTACGCCGCCAACGAGGTCGCCGGACGGACTGCGCAAGCTCCAGAACTCGCCATCAAGGTCGGGCGGCACGCCACCGGCCAGCACCGTATATGACCCGGCTCCGTGCAGTAGCGCGTCCTGGACCGCCGTCACCGCCAGCATGCTGGCTTCGAGCGTGATCGTGCCATCGAGCGACTTGAACGGATCGAGGTAACGGAACAAGCCGTAGTTGTGTTGTCCGGTGCCTGGAATCAGCCCGTTGAACGGTATGGCGACGCAACGGTCGAGCAATTCCAGCATGAAGGCCGGCATCCGTCGCGGCCAGCCCAGCCGGGTGGCCATCAGACTGGCCCACGGGAATGTGTAGCCGTACCAGGCGCCCATCCCACGCACGATCAGACGGCTGAGCGTGTTGCGGCCGCGGCAGAGATCCTGATGCGGACTGAAGCGGTGAATCTCGCCCAGCGGATGCACCATCAACATGTGCGACAGGTGGCGGTGCGAGAGTTGTGTTTCGAGTCCGGGCCATTCCGTGAAGAACTCCGGCACGCCGGGATCGGACAGAGTGCAGTTGGCGTCGCTGTCCGGCGGCGCGCACAGCGGATAGGGCACGACGCGTTCAAGGAAATCGGTTGCCCAATCCGCCAGCTCGTCGGTCTTTGCTCCCAGAATCCGCAATGTCCGCACGTAGACGTCCGCCAGAAACTTCGCCAGCGCAATCTCGTAGGTCGTGTCGCGCATCGGGCATTCCGGCGTGGCCAGTCCCTGCAGTTCGGGAGACTGGGGAGGATAGTAGCGTGACAGACCCTGACGTTCGCTGGCGGGTGTTTGAAAGCGGTTACGCAGATGATACTGGCCGTCGGCTTCCCTGCGCCAGGCGAAGCGTTGCATCTTCAGGTGTTCGCGGAAAACAGGCAAGCCGTAGTCGCGCAGGAAGCTGCGATCGCCGGAGTAGAGGTAGTGTTGCCAGAAGAAATGGCCAACCCAGGCCCCGGCCCCCAGCCCGCCGCAGGAAGCATACAACCAGGTTTGCCCCAGGTCGTCGGTGCCGGGCTCGAGATAAGCGCCTTCCGCCTCGGGACCGAACATGGCCTTGGCGAAATCCTGCATGCGCGGCAGGTGTTGACGGTACCAGTCATAGAGCGAAAAACCCAGGTCGAGGTGATTACCGGTGTAGATAGGCGAGTAGGTGGCCTGAACGTTCAGATCCCAACCCAGTCGGTTGCCCCACGGCGCCTCCCCATCTTCGCACCAGATTCCCTGCAGGCCAACCGTGGGACTGTCGGGACGCGCGTTCGAGCCGAGGAAGTAGTTGCCGAGATGCCAGAGACGGTCCATGCCGGGGTGGGACAATCGCATTCCCGAACGCGCCCAGTAAGCGTGCCACCAGTGGCGGTGCTCGTCCGCGAGACGACCCCAATCCGGACAGTCAAACAGCGCACGGCGCAGATCGGCCACGGAGGGCGCCGACGGCAATCGCCAACAGCCGATCGTTACCAGCAACAGCGACTCGACGCCCGGCCGGGTAGCCGCTCGGAGATGTCCGTCCCGCATCGTCAGCGACACGGGCTGCCCCTGCTGGAAGATCTGAGCCAGGATGGCCGCCATGGGCTTGCCGTCAAACGCCAGGGTCATCAGCGCATTGGTGTCCACGAGTTCGGTCTTCGCCACAAGCCTGCCGGCATAGGCATCCGGCGCGTCGCGGCGTCGCGGGTCGCTGAGTTCCGGCGGCTTCCAGCGGAACTGTCGTTCGGCTCCCGACGGTGGCAGACGCAGGCAGAGCAGCGGCCGCGTGGCATGGATGAACCACTGCGTCAGCCCGGCGTCGCTCTCCCGGAACGCGATCGCATCCAAGAGGTCGAGTCCTTCGCGGAAGCGCGAACCGGCCGGCCCCGTATTTACGGTCAGGGAACCGGCGCAGAAGCGACGCAGGGCATCCAGCGGAGTCAACGCGTTGTCGGGGCGCGGCGTCGTGAGCCAGAGATCGGCGCGGTCGAGTGTGAAGGTCAGTTCGTCCGGACCGCCCCACGCCATCGCGCCCAGCACGCCGTTGCCCGTGGGAATGCCCTCCAGCCAGTGCGGGGTCGGCTGTTCCCGGAACAGATTATGTTGTCGAACGGATTGGTCCCTGTTGGCGCACATCGTTAGTCTCCTTTCATGAGTAGGGAAGCGCGAACTCGCCAAGGCCACCGCTCCGTCCGCCGGGCGCACCGCCGGGCGGGCGGCGCGCCCGGATGAGCGCGTCCTACCGCACGATGATTATAGCGCCTTGCGGCGGCCCTAAGACGAGTGTGTTCTCCTCTAAGCGGGCCACCAGGACGTTCCCGCCGAGGGACACCGTGGGCCAGCCGCTCACGCTGCCCGTGAACCCGCCCGTCGCCGCGATCAGCGGGAACTTCGTGCGCGCGGCGCCGTCCAGTGCGCATAGGTCCACGGTCAGCGACGCGGGCAGCGTGACGGCGCCGGAAACCGTGAGGCAGTCCTGCGTGGTGGCGTTGACGGTCCAGGCCAGGCGCGAACCCCGCCGTAGAGTAAGGTCTCCGCTTATGGACGCGGTCTGCACGGCGCCCGTACCGCCGAGCGAGAGCGTGGCGTTGGTGTTCAGCACGAGCCCATCCGCGAAGCTACTGAGGTTGTCGGATGTCAGGTTCAGCACGGCCTCGCTCGCGCCGTCTCCGACCGTCAGCGCTGCGTCCGTGTCGACCGTCAGTTGCGCGGCATTCAACGTGCCGCCCCCGAACTCGACGATGCTCGACGCGCCGTTGGTGGCGACCACTTCGGCCACGGTCAAAGTGCCGGAGGAGAGCCGCAAGACGCCGGGGATCAGCAGCAACCCGTCGCTGAACTCGGTCCAGTTTCCGATCCTCAACTGGGAGGGGAAGGTCTTGTAGTAGATGTACTTGGAGCCATTCGCGCCGCCGGTGGTCACCCCGCCGTCAATCGCCAGCTTGGGGTTCAACTCGAACTGATCGTCCATCTTGACCCAGCAAGCGTAGTAAGTCTTTCCGAGTTCGAAGTACGGCAGGAGATCCGCATGGGCATTGGTGATCACGATCCTCGCGCCCGAGTAAATCTCGGGGCCGCTGGCTTGGTAGAAGTGGTTCATAGTAGAGTAGACCCACGCGGAGCCGGGGCCGGGCGCATTCGTGATCGTGACCGTTCCGCCCGCCACTTCCAGGATGCCCGTGGCCAGACCCGCCGCCGGCATGGCCTGAAAGATATTGCTCACGCCTCCTCCCAGGTACACATCGGATCCGCACTGGAACTGCCCGCCTCCCCGCACGGAGACCGTGCCGACGCGCGCGGCCCCGATGATGGCAACCCCATCCTGCCGGAACAGCCCGTTGGCGATTGTGATCGTCGCCCGGCCCGGACGGGTGACTCCGGCGCCATTCAGGTCCGCCAGATACAGGCGGCCATAGTGGTTGGTGACCGTGCCGCCATCAACCCGGAGGTTCACGTCATACCCGGTGTTGTGTGTGCCGTAGACATGCATAGCGGGCAGGTTAAGGCCAAAATAGCAGAGCAGACTTCCGCCGTTCGTCACCACGACTTCGGCGTCCGGCTGGCCATCCACCGCGAACCGGTTGACGGCCAGGCGCCCGCCATCCACCATGGCGCGCACTCCTATCCCGCCCATATAGAACGTGTTGTTGCGCCGGAATTCGTCTCCCCCATAGGATGACGAGATACAGCCGACGTTGAAGGATCCACGGTTCGTCAGCGTTCCGTGGTAAAGGCTGGCAGTCCTGTTCCACGTATACCCACCCAAGTCGCCGGAGCCGATGTTGACTACGGCGCCCGATTCCACGAAAACTGGGGTGAAGCTGACATTGAGCCCTTGGGCATCGCCCACCGCAACGCGCGCGTTGCTCCCGAACACGAGTCGGTTCCCGTGAACCGTCCAGTCGTTTGCCGTGATTCCGAACTTGTTGGTCATCGCCGCGGCGAAGGTCAGCACCGTGTCACGGGCGGCGGTCATCGCGATCTGATCGAAGGCGGGCCCCGCCGCGTTGTAGTTAATGACCTGGTTACTGGCGTTGGCGGGGAACGTGGCCACATCCCCCACATTCCCGTCGCTGCCCGGCACCCGTGGGTTCCAGTTGGCGTCCCCCCAGTTGTAGGCTCCCGGCGTGGCGGGGGTCCAGTTCACCGTCTCCGCCACGGCGGCCCACGTGGCGGCAAACCCCGCCAGCAGCAGTAGCCCCGCCTTCCCGATGGACATCCGTCCCATTGGTCTGTTCATGACTTCAGTTCCTTCTGTTTTGTGTGACCCGATGCGTGCGCCGCGCGCCCGGCGCGGCGCTGTCGCTCGATGCCCTTACGACAAGGGTGGCCGGCACGCGCTGAACCTCGTGCCGCTTCGAAAGCTTCTCCATCTCGCGCAGCAGCCGCCGCATCGCCAGGCAACCCATTTGGGCGACATCCACGTGGACTGAGGTCAGGGGGATGCGGCTCCAATCCGGGTTGGGCAGACAGTCGCTGAACCCGGTGATCGCGAGATCCCGCGGTACCCGCAGCCCCGCACCGGTGGCGGCCCGCACCAGCGCCAGCGCCAGGTAGTCGTGCGCGCAGGCAAGCGCCGTGGGCGGATTGTTGCTGGGGACTACCGTGGACAATTCAGGCACGGAGAACGATCCGTAGACGCTGGAAGGCGTCAAGCCGTGCGCCTCCATCGTCGCCTCGTACCCGCGCCGGCGGTCGGCGATATGGCAATCGTCCCAGTCCGCCGGGAAATCGCTCACGAACCTGATGCGGCGGTGCCCGCGCCCGATGAGGTGCTCGGTTACCAGACGCATGCCGCGTTCATCCTCGGCCACGACGGCCGGGCAGGGCACGTCGGGGCAGTAGGCGTCGATGCACACGAGGGGAACCCCCTGGCCGATCAGGCGCCGGTAATTCTCGCGATTCGCCGGGAAGAGGCGCGGCGCCAGAATCAGTCCATCCACGCGCCGGTCCAGCAGGGACTCGATCTCGGCCGGTTCCTGTTCGCTGTCCGGCGCCTGGCTGATCAGCATGTGATACCCGCGCCGTTTGCCCTCCGCCTCGATCCCCGCGGCGAATTGGGGATAGTATGAGGTCACGATGTCGGGCACCAGCAAGGCCACGGAGTGCGTGCGCCCCGAACGTAGGGCATGCGCCACGCGGTTGGTGCGGTAGTTCAGCCGCTTGATCGTGCGCAGCACCCGGTCCTGCGTCGCCGCCGATATGCGTCGCTCCTTCGCCAGGCCATTGATGATGTAGGAAACGGTGGCCTGCGAAACCCGGGCCTGACGGGCGACCTCGACCGAAGAACACACCTCTTTCATAGTGCTTATAAGTATAAGCAATGCGCGCCGGGAAGTCAACCGGGACGTTTCTCGGGACCGATCGCGCTGCGTTCAACTGCGCTATGGAAGGTGGACCGGGCGCCGGGCCACCCTCTGCGCACTTCTGGCTTCGCAGCCAAGTGCCGCGTCAGACTCCGGCAGGCCGTGGTGATGGAGACGGCGGTCCCCGCCGTTCTGATAGACCTAATGTGACGGCGCGCGGACGAGAAGAGATGACGCTCAACACCCGGTTGGACAGGATATTCCTCACCGGCATGGCAATGCCGGTGCCCCCGGCTGTTTCAGTGCGGCCTCGGTACGGGCGCCGGAGCCAGCCTCGGGATGAGTTCTGCTAGCCGCTCGATGACGTAGTCGGCATCGGCCTTCCTGCTGTCAATGCGCTCCGGCCATAGCTCCTTGATGATGCCGGTAATCATGACCGTAGCCAAGCCGACCTTGCGAGCGCCGGCGAGCTCAGAGGAACCGCCGTCGCCAACGAAGACGGCCTGGTCTGCCGAAACGTCGAGTTGCCGCAGACAGAGTTCGTTTGACACGATTGGCAACGGCAGCCGCGATGGCATCATCCGAAATGTCCGGGACGATGGCTCTTGCCATGCTGCCAACTATGCGCAGCGGGTCCGTCAATTCCACCGTGAGCCGGGCGCGCGAACACTGATGGAGTTGCCGATCCCACGCCTCGCGGGGTACGCCCAGCACTTGGTATGT
Organism: Kiritimatiellia bacterium; assembly: GCA_028718445.1. Classification (GTDB taxonomy): domain Bacteria; phylum Verrucomicrobiota; class Kiritimatiellia; order RFP12; family JAAYLN01; genus JAQULY01. Next base: position 701 of record JAQULY010000163.1, on the reverse strand, counting down.
GAAAGGCAGCCACCGTCCCCAGCTCGACTCTATCGCCGTGAGCGTGTGGAAAAGGTCGAACAGGACCGCGCTCTTCTTGTCCACCATTTGAGTCACGTTCATCTGTCTTGAATCCCTGATCAGCGGCGCCGCTGGAGCGCGCTGTCAAGCACTTCCCGATGTGTCTGGTTAATCGGGCAGCCAGACTACTAACTCCATCTCAACTTGCAGCTCTGGGCTTGCCAGAGCCTGGACGCCAACACCCGTAACGCAGGGCTGAGAACCATCGAAAGTGGCCAGAAATGCAGGCATGACTTCTTCAAGCCGTTCAGGAGTGAGGTTAACCACGTAGATGCGTGCGATCACAATATCCTGCGCAGCGGCCCCAATCGCAGTCAGCGCGGACTTTGCGTTGGCCGATACCAGGATCATCTGTTCGGACAGACTGCCAGGAACAGCTTCACCGTTCGGGCGCCATGCGACTTGACCGGATATGTAGGCCATCCGGCCGGGCTTGACTATCGAGATCTGTGAGTATCCCATGTGGCTGGCATTGGGTAACGTCGAGGGATTCAGGCGAGTGATTGCATTTGTCATGTGATCTCCGTCCCTGGCCGAACGAGAATGGGCATCCAGACGCAGTCCACTGGCTCAATGGATCAATCTGGACACATTGGCTATGCAGCAGAGTCTACCCTGCCGACAGAGACGATGTCAAAAAA